>JAISES010000438.1 GCA_031263965.1 Prevotella sp.
AGAATTTTGTTTTTAACGCCCGCTTCGCTGTGTGGGTACCCCGTCTATCCGCTAAGGCCGTCAGGCTGACGCAAGACAAGAACAACAAAAGCGATATGCCTGTGGTGCGCCAGCCTTGCACCATATGTTTTACGTGCGGGGAACCCGTCAGGTGAAAAAGGTGTAAAACGGGGTGTTTGTTTGAGCCTGAAGGGCGAAGCAATCCTGAAATTGGCCGTTTAGCGGTAGGGGCAGTCCTTTGTGACTGCCCGAAAAGATACAACTGGATTGCTTCGGGTAAACCCTCGCAATGACGCGAAAGAGAAAGTCAAAGCGGGCGCATAAAGCATTTTTGAAAAAAGAATATATAAAACGAACATATTTTTTAACTTAATCATTGACCAGTATTGCTCAATAAACAGCAACTTGAATTAATTATCGGGATTGTAACAGTATATTCAAAAAATATCCGTTAAATTTATCACGTTATTTCTTAAGGAAATTATTATGCTAAGGGAAGAAACACTTAAATTTATTGCAGAACTAAAACTGAATAATAATAGAGAATGGTTTGCAGAAAATAAAGCCGGATACGAAAAAGCACGGGCTGACTTTGAACAACTGGTGGCGCAGATAATACAGGGAATAAATGCATTCGATCCGGAATTGGGATATCTGGATCCTAAAAAATGCATCTTCCGGATATACAGGGATGTCCGTTTTTCGGAAGATAAATCTCCCTATAAAACACACTTCGGGGCAGTATTCCGTCCTGGCGGATTGAATAAAACTTCGGGTTATTATTTCCATCTCGATCCGGATGAAGCTTTTGTATCCTGTGGACATTATATGCTGATGCCCGATCAATTGAAAAAGGTTAGAAGAGGTATTTATAACGATTTCGAGATGTTCAGTTCTATCATTAACGAGAAGAATTTCAAAAAGGAATTTGGCGATTTGTATAAGGATGATGATATGCTCAGGCGTGTTCCAAACGGATTTGATAAAGATCACCCAGCCGCTGAATACATGAAACTAAAACATTTTTATGTACTTAAACCGTTATCCCGTAAGCAACTGTTTGACAAGAATCTGGTGAGTTATGTGACAGATATTTATAGACAAATGCACCCTCTCAGCGAGTTCCTCAACGATATTTTACTGGAAGATTGATACCCCGCGGGATTGTGGAAAAAGCGTATCAGATGACTCTAACAGGAAAAACGATGTCATGAAAAAGAAACTATATTATTTTTTGTTCCGTATTTTTTCATATTTGTCGGACCGTACAAACGGTGTGTCTTTTATCGTTAAATATAAGTTGATAATCGGGACTCTGATTGTCGGGATGAGCGCCTGTAACGCCGCGTCCGGAGAAGGGCCGAAAGGAAAAGAAGCAGTGGAGCCGGAGCCGGTGGATACGATGAACATCGTTTGTTACGACCCTGTGGTACTGCCGGATGATACTATGGATAACCAAGTGGAACAGTTTGATCCTCCCATTATAACTTGTTATGATTCTGTCGTTACAAATGTGGAAGAGGTAATTATTAGAGATGAAGAGATAAAAAAAGACTCAATGGAATGAGTCTTTTATTTTTTTCATAAGCAGTTTTCGGCATGATAAGAAGACCTGACCAGAGGGCCGCTTTCTACATATGCGAATCCTTTTTCCAAAGCAATTTCCTTTAATCGTTTAAATTCATCCGGATGTATATAAGCCGAAACAGGCAGGTGTTTCCGGCTCGGTTGTAAGTATTGTCCTATGGTGAGTACCGAACATTTTACAATCAGCAGATCATCCATTACCTCCAATATCTCCTCAGTCGTTTCTCCCAGGCCGGCCATTATCCCCGATTTTGCTTTCAGTCCATTTTCGGCAATACGATTCAGGACAGACAGGCTTACATCATATTTGGCGGCACTGCGGACTAGCGGAGTTAATCTTGCGACAGTTTCCATATTGTGAGAGATAACGTCCGGCGCTGCCTGACAGACCATGTCTACCAATTCCGTTTTTCCCTGAAAGTCAGGTATAAGCACCTCTAATGTAGTATCAGGATTTATAGCCTTTATTCTTTGTATCGCCTCCACCCAGTGCGAAGCCCCTTGGTCGGGCAGGTCATCCCTATCGACGGAGGTAACAACAGCATGTTTGAGTTTCATCAATTTTATAGATTCCGCCACATTCTGAGGCTCCTTGGGATCGAGAGATAAGGGTCTTCCCGTTTTAGTGTTGCAAAATTTGCACGAACGTGTGCAAATGTCTCCTCCAATCATGAATGTTGCTGTTCCGCGTCCCCAGCATTCGCCCATATTCGGACAACGTCCGCTCGAACAGATAGTATGCAGGTTGTTAGATTTTACAATGTTCTCTATTTGAGAGAAGTTATCATTCCCTCCGAGTTTTATTTTCAGCCAATCGGGCTTTCTTACATGCTCCATTATATACGTTATTATAACAAAGGTAATTATTTTAACTTTACAACACACAAACAAATCAAATAATAGACCCTTTGGACGAGTGAAGCATGCTTTGGCTTAATTCCGCCAACGGGTTTATATAAATATTTTCTATGATGCATATCATCAAAATATTTGAGGAAAAGGTGGTTTATTAGAAAACTTCCCTGTATTTTTAGCATAAAGATCTAAGTATATGACAAAAAATGTTATACTGTCCTTACAGGACGCCTGCCGGAGGTTGTGCTTAATTACCCAAGGTGTTGCCTTGGGCTATAGGATTTAACCCTTTCAGGGTTATTGCTTTGGTATTTTCAGGCTGAAAGCCTGATATATCAAAGCCCTGGGCAACGCCCCGGGTAAGG
>JAISES010000478.1 GCA_031263965.1 Prevotella sp.
AAATAATTATCTATTATACAGATAATACATTTGAAACCTTTAATACGGATAATAAGCCATTATAAAAAAAGTGAAACGATGAAGCAATCCATAAAAGAATATGGCGACAGGATTGCTTCACCGCAAACGGTTCGCAATGACGAGACAATAATCATATAATGTTCTATTCTACTCTTTCGAGCTCTACCGTAAAATGCCGGAGAAGTTCTGCCTCCCAGACTATTTTTAACCCTTTAGTGATCGTTTCCCTTCTGTCGTATATATTCTTCAAAGCTGCTGCGACAACATTCATGTGATTATCCGTATAAACACGTCTGGGGATAGCCAATCGCAGTAAGTCCAGACCATCAAATCTGTTTTCCCTGGTATCAGGATCTCTGTCCGCCAATAGATAACCTATCTCACAACCCCTTATGCCGGCTTCTAAATATAGTTCTACAGTCAGGGTTTGGGCAGGAAATTCTTCTTTAGGCACATGGATCAAAACTTTGGAGGCATCAACAAAAATAGCATGCCCTCCGGCCGGCCGTTGATATGGAATACCATATTCATCCAACTTTCCACCTAAATATCCGACTTGCTTAATCCGGGTTTCCAGATTATCAAATTCAGTATTCTCATCCAAACCTATAGCCAGAGCATTCATGTCGCGCCCGTTCATTCCTCCATAAGTAATAAATCCTTCGTAAATAATACCTTTTACCTTTGCCGAATCATACCATTCTTTGATGTTCGTTGCAAAAAATCCCCCCATATTTACAATTGCATCTTTCTTTGCACTCATTGTCATACCATCGGCATAACCAAACATTTCCAAACAGATTTCTTTTATAGTTCTGTTTTCATAACCTGTTTCTCTCGTTTTTATAAAATAGGCATTTTCAGCAAAGCGCGCAGAATCAAATATTACCCGTTTTCCATATTTACCGGCAAGTATACGCGTTTCCCTGAGGTTTTCCATCGAAACAGGTTGTCCTCCCGATGTGTTATTAGTTATAGTTATTATTATAAAAGGTATACGATCGCGGTATTTTATCAAAGCAGCTTCGAGCTTTTTAATATCCACATTACCCTTAAACGGAATGTCCAGTTGTGTATCCTTCGCTTCGTCAATAGTACAATCCAAAGCCACTGCCTTTCGGGATTCTATATGTCCTTTCGTTGTATCAAAATGTGAATTTCCCGGACATACATCACCTTCTTTTATAAGACACGAGAACAATACATTTTCGGCAGCGCGTCCCTGATGTGTAGGCAATACATAATCAAAACCGGTAATGCGTGTTACCGTATCTTTCATGTTATAATAAGAGGCAGCGCCGGCATAACTTTCATCTCCCAGCATCATTGCCGACCATTGGCGATCACTCATAGCACCGGTTCCCGAATCGGTAATCAGGTCTATATAAACTTGCTCTGATTTTAATTGAAAGACATTATTCTTCGCTTTGGCCAACCATTGTTCACGTTCCTTGCGGGTGCTTTTACGTATAGGTTCTATCATCTTTATTTTCCATGATTCGGCAAATGGTAATTCCATAGTTTTATATTTTTAATGATTTGATTATAAAAAAGGCATGCAAATCCGGTAAGAATTTGTTAAATATAAGATATATAAGATAAAGGCTATAAAGAAGCAAAATGATCCCGCTCCTTGATATTAAGGAAAATAGAGGCAACCAATGTGTTTTTGATAGTTAAGAACATAATATCGACCTATTATGAATGGTAATATATGACATAAAGGTAGTGAAAACTTTCATATAAATAATAACTTCTGAGGCTAAAACTTAGAAACTGTTTGAATTTTAGCGAAAGACTTTATAGCAAATTTAAACAGTTTCTTATTAACTTTGCAACGGGAAACAAATTACTTATTTTCTTAAAAAACAAGGCAAATGAAAAAAATGTTGGATTTAGTGGTTACAGAAAATAGCCGTCTAAACCAAAATTATTGTCTCATAAAGCTCACTACTACAGATAATACTTTATTACCGGATATGTATCCGGGGCAATTCGTCGAAGTTAAAGTTGATGGTTCGCCTACAACATACCTGAGGAGGCCTGTCTCTGTAAATTTTGCGGATAAAGACAAAAATGAGTTATGGCTGTTAGTTCAAGCTATTGGCGATGGAACAAGAGCCATGTGCGAATATAAAGTAAACGATATAGTGAACTTACTTCTCCCGCTGGGAAATACATTCACTATTCCGGCAAACGGTAGTCAACAAGAACTATTGCTAATTGGCGGAGGTGTAGGTACAGCCCCAATGTTGTTTTTAGGAGCTTGCCTGAAAGCTCAAGGATTCAGTCCGAAATTTCTTTTGGGGGCACGCTCTAAAAACGATTTACTCCAATTAGATGATTTCGGCAAGTATGGGGAGGTATTCTGTACTACCGAAGATGGGTCTTTTGGCGAGAAAGGATATGTAACGGATCATACTATGCTAAAAAACCCCCGCTTTTCGGCTATCTATACTTGTGGCCCTAAACCTATGATGGTAGCTGTGGCAAAATATGCCCACAGTAATGGAATACAATGTGAAGTATCGCTCGAAAACATGATGGCATGCGGGTTTGGAGTGTGTTTGTGTTGTGTGGAGAAAACCCGCGAAGGGAATATATGTGTATGCACGGAAGGACCCGTATTTAATATAGATAAGTTAACATGGATAAACTAGCTGTAAACATTGGTAATTTACATTTGAAGAACCCTGTAATGGCCGCATCGGGTACTTTTGGTTATGGGAAGGAGTATTCAGACTTCTTTGACCTATCGCGAATAGGTGGTATTTTCGTTAAGGGAACGACGATTCGCAGCAGGCAAGGAAACGACTATCCCCGTATGGCAGAGACTCCAGCCGGCATGCTAAACGCTGTGGGACTGCAAAATAAGGGAGTCGATTACTTTGTTACAAATATATATCCGGAAATAAAGGATATTGATACCCATATT
>JAISES010000479.1 GCA_031263965.1 Prevotella sp.
CTATCGATCATATATCCATTTATAGCTCGAAGCACAGTGAAGCTATCATAAGTGAGGACAAGGAAGCCATAAACCTGTTTGAACGGCTCATCGATGCGGCATGCGTTTATGCCAATGCACCGACATCGTTTACCGATGGCGCACAATTCGGGCTTGGGGCGGAAATAGGTATCAGTACGCAAAAAACGCATGCGCGAGGCCCTATGGCTTTGGAAGAACTTTGTACATATAAATGGATTATAGAAGGAGACGGGCAAATACGATCATGAAACAAAAGAAGAAGAAAAAAACCAGCGGAAAAATCAATATTGAAGACTATATAAGAGCTGTAAAAAAGGCTGACCGGGAAAACGAATTGTCACAATCGAACGGATGGAAACGCATTACCAGCATACATAAAAACAAAAAAGCATACGACAGAAAGAGAGATAAGAAATTTTAAATAAATATCCATTTTGTCACCCAGTTAATCTTTGTTATCTTTATGTCCGGCTAAGAAAATAGAGGTAAACAAGGAGTCATCCGCCCCATATGTGAAGGAACAGATCACTATTAGAAGCAGGATAAAGAAAGTTATATGTGTAAAAACTATAAAACACGCCAAGTAATGAAAAAGCTGATACTCTTTATTATATGTATGCCGCTCGTAGCGCAAACATATGGCCAGCAGGCGCTGGTTAAAAATTCGGAGATAATTTCTCCCGAAGTACATGCCGACAATACGGTAACCTTTCGCTTGCAGGCTGCAAATGCCGGAGAAGTGAAATTGACCGGCGATTGGATACCCCGTAAAGACTGGAATCAACCGACCGTAGATTTGGTAAATGATGGCAATGGTTTATGGACCTATACGACCGAAGCTCTCCCTTCCGACTTATATAGCTATATGTTTTTTGCAGATGGCATTGAAGTAAGGGACCCGAACAATGTATACCTGAACAGGGATGTGGCAACTGTGTCGAATATATTTATTACCGGTAATGGCAACGGTGATTTGTACAAAGTGCAAAAAGTTCCTCATGGGTCGGTTACACGCCGTTGGTACGACTCTCCGGGGAATAATATGCAGCGTCGTATCACTATATACACTCCTCCGGGTTATGAAGCAAGTAACGAAAGCTATCCTGTGCTGTATTTATTGCATGGTATGGGCGGCGATGAGGAAGCTTGGATGGCTCTCGGGCGTACATCCCAGATTTTGGATAATCTCATCGCACAAGGTAAGGCTAAACCCATGATAATAGTGATGACAAACGGCAATGTGGTTCAGGAAGCAGCTCCGGGTGAATCTTCCTTAGGGCTGTATAAGCCTGAGTTCCGTCTTCCTCATACGATGGATGGAAAAATGGAAGAGACGTTTCCGGAGGTGATAAAATTTGTGGAAAGCAATTACAGGGTTATGACCGATCGGTCGGGCAGGGCTATCGCCGGACTGTCGATGGGTGGATTCCATTCGTTGCACATATCCCGCCATTATCCGAATATGTTCGATTATATAGGTTTGTTTTCTCCGGCAATTCTGCCATCGCAAGGAGCAAATTCTAAAGTGTATGAAGATATTGACGGAACATTGGCCGGACAAATAAGGAACGGATACCGGTTGTACTGGATAGGTATCGGTAAAACAGACTTCCTGTATAAAGCCGTAGAAGAATACAGGGCAAAGTTGGATAAGCTTGGAGCAAAATATACGTATGTAGAAACCGAAGGCGGCCATACATGGAGCAATTGGCGGGTTTATCTGTCCCGGTTCTTGCCATTGCTGTTCAAATGAAATCTCCGGATGGAAGAGAGCAAACGTAAAGTAGCGGGAACACATGTCTATGGGATGATAGATGAGATGACAATAAACCGTTTTCCTGTCATACTTGGCAACGGAACGCCGTATGGAAAGTGACGGATGGCATACCCTATAAGTGAATAATCGTATTTTTTTTGTAGGGAGATTTAGAATTTATGGCAATAACTAATTAACAGGTGACCTGGAATTTGATTATAATACCGTTCTATAAAGTATCCATTACGGTAAGAAACACTTGCCCATCGTTGTTGATTCATATGCAAAAGATTCCGTCCAACTAAAGACAGCTCATCTTTTTGATTCTTAAATTTGTATCTTAGAAGACTATTGATGTAGCTGTTATGCATTTTAAAATCTTCAATCGTGTTATTCTTATACTGATATTGAATTTCAAAATAAAGGTTTGGGGTAAATGAAAATTTTACTTTGGAGTTAAATTCGAATAAGCTCTGACTTACTTCATTCGACAATGATTGAGTATATGTTGACCTAATAATATTGATTCCTGCTTCACCGTTGATTATTTTTTTAAAATTTGATTCAATGCTGAATCCTGTAGCATATTCTACGAAATCAATTTTATTCAACATGCCTTGTATATAATTAGAGTTTTTGTCAATTCTATATCTTCCGGTGAGCTTAGCCTCTATTGGTATCATCCCTATTCCTTTTGTACAAGATAGATCAACATATCCACTTTGATATGACCTGAGCGATTCTATCGGCATAGCATAG
>JAISES010000485.1 GCA_031263965.1 Prevotella sp.
AAACCGAAAGAGAACGGATTGTTACGCTCTCGCAGATTGAAAAAGAACGTGTAATAGAAATAGAGAAAAAGAATATTCAGGATGTTATCCGTGAACGTGTACAGTTGGAAAAGGGGGTTGTTGAAGAACAACAAAACATGAAAGATATAGAAGCCTTCCGCAGTGTGGAACGGCAAAAACAAGTGGGCATAACAGAAGCAGCACAAGAAGCGGAAGAAAGGTTAATTCAACGGGTTAAAGCTGCCGAAGCCGACAAAATGGCTGCCGAACAAAAAGCAAAAGAATTGCTGATTGATGCAGAAGCTCAGAAAGAAGCTTCTACAAAACAAGCAGAAGCGAGAAAGATATTAGCCGACGCCAAAGCACGCGAAGATGCTACATATGGTTTGGCGGAAGCCGAAGTAATCAAGGCAAAAGCCGAGGCATTGGAACAGGAAGGTATTGCGGAAGCAATTGTTATCGAGAAAAAAGCGAAAGCAGAAGCAATTGGCATTGAAGCGAAAGCGGAAGCTAAGAAAAAAGAAGGTTTTGCAGAAGCCGAAATCACTAAAGAAAAAGCATTGGCTTCTGCTACAGGTGAAGCAACCATTATTGAAAAAACAGCATTGGCCGAAGCAACCGGTATCGAAGCGAAAGCGGAAGCTAAACGAAAAGAAGGCTTGATGGAAGCCGAAGTCACCAAAGAGAAAGCATTAGCCGAAGCAGTCGGTATCGAAGAAAAAGCCGCTGCAATGAAGAAACTCGACGGCGTTGGTAAAGAACATGAAGAGTTCAAACTGTCTCTTCAAAAAGACAAAGATGTGGAGTTGGCGCAAATCCATATCCAGAAAGATATTGCCGAATCACAGGCACACGTATTAGCCGAAGCATTGAAGAGCGCAGATATTGATATTGTAGGCGGTGAAACAATGTTTTTCGATAATATTGTAAAACAAATCTCTAATGCAAAAGGCTTTGACCGCTTAGTAAACGAAAGTGAAAATGCTAAACAAATCAAACAAGCTATCTTAGGAGACGGAACTTCACAAGGTGATTTGATCGAACGTATTAAAGAATTTGTTTCTAAAACATGAAGGACCTTGAACAAGATAAGGTTGTTGAGACATTAGAGGCAGGCGCTTACGAAATCATAAGGAAACGGTTACAGACGCAAAAGGATGTCTTAACCGGACGATTAAACGAATTGAATGAGGCGCGGAAAGACATTTTTACTTCTGTTGATTTCTCGCTAATAGCCAACCAACGTATCACCACTGAAAACAATTGTGTAGCCAGAGGCATTATGGCTTTTGGTAATTTATGTATTTTCGGTTACAATGTTCATTTCGGACTTCGTTCGGATATCCGGTTAAGTGATGTTTTCAGTATTTATATGTTTGAAAACAATCAGTTTGTACCGCAATCGCTGGACTTAATCAATCATCCGGAATTTATTGCTGATTATAAAAATCTATATAAATACTACAGGGATTCTATCTTTTCCCGATTCCGTCGAACGGAAAATTATTTGTACATGATTTTCCAGACGAGCAAGAATATCAATGATGTAAAGGCTTTCAAATGGCTGATAAAGGAGAATAAACTCATCTATCAGGATGATAGAAGTATCCACGAAGTGATTAGAGCTCCTCAACATGAATTTCAGTGGACGAAAACAACCTTGGAAGACCGTCGTTTGGGAACTTATTCACATGTATCTATCCTTGAAAAAGTATTTATTGAAGCCACCGGCGGAGATATCACCTTTAAAGTAGAAAACAATACACAGACCGGAAAAGGTATCTATGCCGAGCAGGTAGAGAATAAAGACCAGCAGCTTGATGACGCCGATTATTACTATGCCGATTTGGGGAATATCATCCTGATACGTATCAAACCTTATCAGGAAGATTTCAGAGCATACGTGTTTAATACCCGAACGAAAGAGGTGTTAAATATTAAAATGCTGAATAATGCCGGTATTCTGTTGCCGGATAATCATGGTATCATTTTCCCTAATGGTTATTACCTGCAAAACGGAGAGTATAAAATATTTGAAAACGACCTGAATGGCCTGGAGTTCTTTCGTAAAACAGCCTCTCCCAACGGAGAAGATTATTTGTATATTTTCTACCAGAACCAACGGAATATTTACGTCATTATGTCGTACAATATTATCAGGCAACAGGTTGAAACGCCTATCATTTGTAATGGTTTTACCCTTTATAATGACGGGACGCTTATCTTTTTCCGTTCGGAAGACGAAGCGGTACGGCATCATCAGGTACAAATCTGGCAAACGCCTTATTCGCGTCAACTGATTGAAAACAAAGAAAAGAAAGATAACATCCTGTACAAGATTGGCAATAAAGATATTGTAAAAGCAATGGCCGAATGTAGGGAAGTGATTCTTCTTATCAATAAGGAGGATACATACGAAGGTTTGTATGAAGATATTGTTAAGAAGAGTAACGATATTGTCGATTCTTACTTCTGGATAAACGACCCGGCCACATTTATCTTGTCCGAACCTTTGGTGCAAATAAAAGAGATTGCCAATACGGCTGTCGATGAATTTGTAAAGGTAAAGAACCAACGAAAACAGGCTGCCGAGGCGCTTGAATCGGCAATAAAAGAGGCCGACGATCTTCTCCTTTCCGTAAGGAATGCCCGTTTTGATACGTTGGAGCCGTTAGTAAAGCTACTGGCTGATACGCGGATGATGCAGGGTAAGGTGATTGAATTGGCCAACCTGAAATATATTGATTTGGATAGAATCGGGGAAATAAAAGAGGTGTTAGTTTCCACTGCCGCCCGATTATCGGAACAAACCGTAGCCTTTCTGTTACAGGATGAAGCCTTACTTCCATACGAACGAAAAGTGGGCGGACAAAAACAACAGGTTGAAACAGTAACCAAAGTAATCGACGCTTCTAAAATAGAGGAGAATTGCCGGACGATTTCTTCCGAACTGGAACTTTTTATCGACATATTGAGTAGCCTTAAAATAGATGATACGACACAGACAACACGTATTATCGAAAAGATTTCGCTTATCTTTTCTTCACTTAACGAAGTAAGGGCGCAACTGAAAAAGAAAACGGATGCACTGAAAAGTAAAGAAGCTGCCGGCGAATTTAAAGCGCAACTTACCTTATTGGAACAAAGCATTGTCAATTACCTGGAATTAGCTGCCAACCCGGATAAATGCGATGCGTATTTTACAAAGATCAGTGTACAGGTAGAAGAATTGGAAAGCAAGTTTGCCGATTTTGATGATTTCATTCTTATTATTACCGATAAACGTAATGAGATTGTCAAAGCGTTTGATAGTAGGAAAGCGCTGTTGATTGAACAAATCAACAAACGAACCTTTTCGCTGGAACAAATCGGTTTACGGGTTTTAAAGAATGTCGAAAACAAAGCACAGTCGTTCAAGTCAAAAGAAGAAATACAAGCCTTCTATTCTACCGACCTCATGGTAGACAAGGTTCGCAAACTGGCTGAAGAATTAAAGTCATTAGGCGATGTGTCCAAAGCAGAGAACCTGGAAAATAGTTTGAAAACGTCATTAGAAGATGCTTTACGTATTCTGAAAGATAAAACGGAACTATTTGTCGATGGCGAAAACATTATTTCATTAGGCAGTTATAAGTTTGCCGTTAATAAGCAGGCATTAGACTTAACTATTGTCAGAAGAGAAAATACTCTCTTTTACCACCTTACCGGAACGAACTTTTTCCATCCGTTAAAGAATGAAGAGATCAATCGCTATCATGCTATTTGGGAGCAGGAAATCGTATCGGAGAATCAGTTAGTATACCGGGCTGAATATCTTGCTTACCTTGCTTTCAATGAATATTTACAAAATAAGAGTTTCGACGTAAAAGGCTTCATTGCCCAAAAAGTGGAACAAAGTTATTCCGAATCCTATATGAAAGGGGTGCATGATTATGACGCTACTTGCATATATGAGAGCTTAGTGAATGTTCATAAGCAATTGGGTGTTTTAGCTTTCCGCCCACAGATAAGAGTTGCCGCTCAGCTATTCTGGTATGGAGTAGAGCAACCACAAAAAGAATTAATTCGTGGACTAATCGTTACGGCAAGTAATGTATTGAACGTTTTTCCCGGATCTAAAAACTATCAATACGTTATTAAGCAGATACAAGATTTATTCCTTTCATGGAATAAGCATTTCGACTTGTCTAAAATAACGCCCGACCAGGTAGCTTCGTATCTGTTTTATGAGTTTTCCGACTCTCCTTCGTTCACAGCCAGCGAACAATCCAAAGAACTCGAAAAAGAGTTTATGGCCTATCTTCATAAACAGAAACTAACTGACAGTTTTACTACCGATTTATCGGATGAAACATTTACTGAGGTAGAACGCTACTACCTTATCCGTAACTGGCTTACTTCTTTCATTGATTTATCGGACACATTCAGGAAATATAAGAAGTATAGAGGAGAAACGGCTTGTTTGCTGCTACTTAGAGAACATCCGTTTGAGGTAAGGCATAGCTCGGATACGCTCGTTGTCGAAGATCTACGTGGGAGCCATCCGGTTATTATAAATAATGTATATACAGCAGATTATCATAAGCTGATACAAAAGCTCACTCGTTTTACGCTGGAAAGCGTTCCGGCATTCCAGGCATTTACCGAAATAAAAGACCGTGTAATTGGTTCCTATAAAAAATCATTGAAACTAAACGAACTGAAGGCAAAGGTGCTGACTTCTTTTGTACGCAATAAACTTATCAATGAAATCTACCTGCCGCTCATCGGTGCGAATTTTTCCAAACAAATAGGAGTAGCCGGCGAGAATAAACGTACGGCACGTATGGGGATGTTGTTGCTTATTTCTCCTCCCGGATATGGAAAGACTACTTTAATGGAATATCTTGCCCATACGATGGGGCTGCATTTTGTAAAGATAAACGGTCCAACCATTGGGCATACCATTACATCCATTGACCCGGCGGAAGCAAAGACCTCTGGTGCCCGAGAAGAACTAAAGAAAATCAATTTATCTTTAGAGATGGCGGATAATGTCATGCTGTATTTAGACGATATACAGCATTGTAGTCCGGAGTTTCTACAGAAGTTTATCTCATTGGCCGACGGACAACGAAAAATAGATGGAACGTTCGAAGGCGAAAGCCGTACCTATGATTTACGTGGAAAACGTTTCTGTGTTGTCATGGCCGGAAATCCTTATACTGAAAGCGGAGAGAAGTTTCAGATACCCGACATGCTTGCCAACCGCGCTGATATTTATAATTTAGGTGAGGTAATAGGCAGCTCCGGGCATTTATTCAAATTAAGTTTACTCGAAAATGCCATTATTGAGAATCCTTATCTGCAAAAAGTAGCAAGTAAAAGTTTCTCCGATTTTTATAATCTGGCAGATTTTATCGAAAATAATAGCGATTTAATGCCCAGCTTGGAAGGTAATCATGTTCAACAGGATATTGACGACTTCATGGCTGTTACGAAAAATAGCCTTCTCGTGAGAGAGATCGTTC
>JAISES010000504.1 GCA_031263965.1 Prevotella sp.
GATATGGCGCGGGGGGTGGAGGAACAGCGCAGAGCGGTGCAGAGCGGTTATTGGCCGCTATATCGCTTCGATCCCCGCCTTTTGGACGAGGGGAAAAACCCGCTGCAGCTTGACACCAAGAAGGTGAGCGGTGCCATAGCGGAATTTATGGGCGGCGAAAACCGTTTCCGCATAACGCAGAAACAGCTGCCGGAAAAATACGGGGAACTCTCGGAAACCGCCGCCAAAAACGCGGTCAGACGTTTTAAGGTGCTTGAACAGTTGGCGGGAAAGCTGGAGTTTGACTGATCTCAGATCACTCAGCTTTTTTATTGGGCGCGTGTTATTCCTTTCCTATGTTAAACTTGCGTTATTATCCAACGGACACAAAAGGGGTGGTTGAAGCGATCGGAGATGGCACGTACTGGGAGCGCATTTAGAAATGGAATAAGGCAATGATAAGCATTTAAGAGGGTACTATTGCCTTTCTCATTTCACTGTCAGTTATTATGCCATTGGGTGAGCTCTGCATTCTTCCGCGGCAGAATCCTCAAGGGCAACTATGTCATTGAAAATTCCTTATTAAACCAAATTGTCCCTATCATACCTATAAAGGCAATGACACTGAGAAAATTATATATAGCGTGTTTGTAAAAAAAAAGCGACAGACAAAAAGAAATTACAGCAGCAACCGAACTTTTTTTCTTCTGTATCAAATACCCAAAAACACCAAAAGCAAACGCCAGAAAAATAAAAATAAGTATAACCACAATAATCAATATTGGATAGCGTTCAACAACCTCATTTGTTCCTATTATTTCTGCGGAATTTAATCTAAGAACAACAGTGCTAGTAAGGCTAATCACCGCATAAAGATACGCACATCCATATCCCATTCTCACCATAACCCTAATCAACAACGGTGCCTCAAACCAAAATTCTTCCTTCGTCATGCCGTCCCTCTGCTATGCATATTACGTTTGTACTGCTCCCATTTGTATTGATACCAAAATGTGCCTATTGCCCCTAAAAATAAAAATATAATTGCTATAATAATAAAACTTTGCGAACAGAACAAGATTATCCAGTATACAGAAATTAGAGCCGCTATTCTACTTTTTTTTATCAGAATTAGGGTGCCCAGTACGGCATAGGAAACCAGTACAAATTTGCCTACAAACAGAATGCTCTCTGGCGGCATGCTTGGGTGTCCTAGATAATTTAGATAGTTATGGAACTCTTCGTCAGAAAGTCTGCTTATAACAAATAAAGCCTGCAGACAATATAAAGATACGAGAAATGCCGCCATATAACCGCTTCTTACGAGATTTCTAATTATAAGGGGGAGTGCTAACCAAAATTCTCTTTGATCCATTGGCTTAACGGACTCATCTTTCGGATCACTCATAAATAACTCCCTCCCTCGCCGTGCAATTCATCCATCCCCGCCGCCATATATGTGATCATCGTCAGCACCGCCATGTATATTCAGTTACCGCACATCGTAATCCAAAAACGCTACATCAAAATACTTACCGTTCATAATTTTTCTCCTATTTTTTAATCCAGTCATTAAAAGCTGAGTAGCAGCCAATAACACAAGCATAATCCGTTATGAGCTTCTGCGTGGGTAAAGGTTGTTCATAGTGAATACCTTTACCGAGCATCATATATATTTTTGAGGTATAGCTTCCGTTATCAAACGCTTTGTCTCCGTAATAGGCAGAAAGATTTTCATCTTTTCTTGCTCCTCCGCCGTAATAATACATCCTGCTGAGACAAAGTTGTGCGTTAGCACGTATCTTCTGGTCCTCATTTTTCTCCAACTCTTCAAACATAGCTTTCGCTTCATCATAAACTCCGGTGTTTGAAAGGATCATAGCCCGCATCAGGCGGGATTCGTCCGTATCTATATCTTTTAAATAATCAAACTTCATCTCTTCTGATGTATAATTTTTATCGCTGAATACTTGGCAGTTGTTCTGTATATATTCTATCATTTTAGGATTATTCTTAATGTTAAACGAAAACACTTCAAGCCCGAAACTCTTATACGCGTCTTTTGCGGCAATACAGAGTTTGTCAAGGTATTTATATCTATAATAATATTCTATTAAAAAATAATGAGCGTCATATCCTCCGCGACTTGCCGCCTCTGTCAGATATCTCTCTCCTAATTCCTCATCTCTCGGTCTGTTAAAACCGGTGGCTAAAAACCACCCTTCATTTGCCATATGGGTTAGCTCCCCTAACCGCTATATCTTCCTCGGTGGGATTTTCTACAAGCGGCTCCCGCATCGCCCTTATAGCTTTCAAATCCGCTAATGTAGGCTCTTTAGGCAGAACCTTGTCAAATATAGGATCGTGATACGGGGGTCTATACGGCAATTTCTCCAGCTGCTTTAAGCCGGAAAACACGAAAAAAAGCGATACGGGCGCTAAAACAACCAAGACGGCCGCAATAATAACCCATTTAGATGATTTCATTTATATATTAAACCTATCTTTCGCTCCTATTTTCAGCTTTCGCGAAATGCACATCGTAATCCAAAAACGCAACATCAAAATACTTCCCGTTCATAATTTTCTCCTAATGTATTATTTTATGGCACAAAATAGCAAGCTCCATATATGCAGTCATAATCTGTTAAGATCAATTGTTCCGGAACCATATCCGGTGCGTAAATATTAATCTCACGTTCCCTGTATTCCATTGCTCCTGAATGTCCATTGTCAAACGCTTTATAGGCATACATATCCGCAAGTTTCTTATTCTTTTCTACACCTTTGCCGTAATGGTACATTCTGCTGAGGCAGAGTTGCGCGTTTGCACGTATCTTCTGATCCTTATTGTTCTCCAACTCCTCAAACATAGCTTTCGCTTCATCGTAAACTCCGGTGCTGGAAAGAATCATTGCCTGCATCAGGCGGGATTCATCCGTATCTATATCTTTTAAGTAACCAAACTTCATCTCTTCAGATGTATAATTCTTATCGCTGAATACATGGCAGTTGTTCTGTATATATTCCATCATCTTAGGATTTCTATCAATATTAAATGAAAACACCTCAAGCCCGAAACTCTTATATGCGTCTTTCGCAGCAAGGCAGAGTTTGTCAAGATATTTATACCTATAGTAATACTCTACTAAATATTTATGGGCATTATACCCCCCCCGGTTTGCTGCCTCTGTTAGATATTTCTCCCCCAACTCAGCGTCTCTTGGTCTGTTAAAACCGGTGGCTAAGAACCATCCTTCAGTTGCCATGTGCGTTATCTCCCCTAACCGCGCAACCTCTTGACCTATCAACCAAGTATTTCCGCTTCTCAAACGACTTGCGGAGAGCGCAAACATATCCCCCTGCGCGGCTAGCTCATCTATCAATGGTTTGATAGCTTCCCTATATTTGCTGTAGTAATCATATTTATTTGTAAAGTAGAGAGTTACCTGACTTTTGCATACAATATTAGCTTCATACCTTGCACGGTATTCGTCAATATCTGCCCTCATGATGGCTATGTCTTCTTCGGTGGGGTTTTCTACAAGCGGTTCCTGTCTGGGTCTCATAGCCTTTAGTTCCGCTAATGTAATATTCTTAGGCAGGACCTTATCAAATATAGGATCATGATATGGGGGTCTAAACGGCAGTTTCTCCAGCTGCTTTGAGCCGACAAATACTAAAGCAACTAAAACAGCCGCAATAATAGCCCATTTAGATGATTTCATTTATATATTAAACCTATCTTTCGCTCCTATTTTCAGCTTTCGCGAAACGCACATCGTAATCCAAAAACGCTACATCAAAATACTTACCGTTCATAATTTCCCCCTATGTTTTTAATCTATTGAATAGCAACCAATAACGCAGTCATAATCTGTTATGAGCACCTGCTCAGGTAATGGTTGTTCATAATGAATACCTTTGCCAAACATT
>JAISES010000069.1 GCA_031263965.1 Prevotella sp.
TCCCGTTGTTTTTAAGGATGTCGAAGAGTTGATTTATATAACCGGCATATACACGTCCGGCACCAAGTTCTTTCACTTTCGGGGCCGACGGGCCTCGTCCCATATCGAAAGCCTCATCACAATTTACATGGAAAAACTTTGATTCGAAAGCAGGGCTCATTTCTGTGTAAATATCCCTCATAAACTCAATGGTTTCGGGTTTGGTAGGGGCATACATACTATTGCTCTCGGCGATATTTCCAAACTTGGGACTGAGCAGCACTTTTTCGGCATGACCAAGCGACTGGAAATTTGGTATTAGTTCTATATAATATTGTTTTGCATAATCGGACAATTCTTTCCATTCTGCAATAGACAATGCTCCGGCAGGAGGTGCAAATTCGGGATGCTTTCCGGTGCGAACGACATGTTCGGTGTAATACGTCAGAGTGTTGATCTTCAATTCAGCCATCCGTCTGATCTGATATTTCATATACTCTAAACTTGGTACAGGACCACGGCTGATATCGTCCATTACTCCGCGGAACTTTAATGCCGGCTTATCTATGATATGCAGCCCTTGAAGTTTATTGTTCTTTGCTCCCCGGATTAGTTGTATTAAAGATTGTTTGCCATAAAACAGCCCTTTCTGCGTATTTGCAGCCAATATTACTTTATTGTTGTCTATAAAAAGTTCGTAGCCTTCATCGCCCAGCTTTTCCTTGAAAAATCCTGTTTTGCTGAAAAGAACATCCAAGCTCTTATCCTGACCACGAATTCCCATATAAAATGATTTGAGAGGAATATCTTCATCTCTCAAAGATTTTTCGTAGTCGATATTCTTCTCTAAAGAAAACTTCTTGTCCGTGGTTTTTATTTTATACGGCAATGGGACTATATCTACAGCCAAGAGGTTGATCGATGTATATATAGCTAGTAAAAATATGCTGAATATACGTTTCATGCTTTATTTTTGATTAAAGAAATAATACATTTCAGCGCCGAATGTCAGTACAGCGCCCATTCCCCGAGGATCGCTTTCCAGTGTTTTTTGGTTTATATAATAATCGGCATTTTCACCCATATCCGTTCCTTGGCAAATGCCGTTGACGGCTCCATTTTCTCCTGTTTGTGCCGATACGGCATTCCACGTTTTAATTAATTGAGGAACGTATTGTTGCGAAATCCATTTATGATTGACAGCTCTTGCCAAAGCTAATCCAAACATAGCACTTCCCGATGTTTCCAAGTATGAATCAGGGCGATCTATAATCTGGCGCCACAAACCATCCTCTGATTGATATTTGAGCAAGGTTACCAGACGATTTACAAAAACATCTTTTATCTTTTTATAATCTTTATGATCCGGCGGGATTTCGAGCAAGGCTTCCGACATAGCCCATACGATCCATCCATTAGCCCTTGACCATGCGACAGGAGAGAGCTTTTGTTCCCGATTGAACCATCCATGACGGCAAAGGTTTGTATTTATATCGGTCAGGTATTTGTTGATGGACAAGACTTGAAAAGCAACTTCATCATATAGTTTTTTATCTTCAGTTAATTTTGCCATACGCAACAAGAAAGGAACGGACATAAACATATCGTCAGCCCAAACTGTTTCTGCAACCGGTTCGGGACGGCATAAGGTACCGTCTGCAAGGCGTGATTGTTTGTTGAGGACATAATCCAGAATCTGCCCGAGGATTTCCCTCTGCAAAGATTGAGGCTCGCCAGTCAAAGCAGTTTCAGCCAAAGGCAAGGCTGCGCCGCTTGTATCATCGAGCATCGTGGCTCTGAACAACCTGAAATATGCACCTCTCAATACATGTCCTGATAGATATTGGTCTTTAAAAAAGCTGTAATGATGAAGCATATGCTTATTGTATTGACCGGCAAATGCAGAATAATTATAATCATTCGATGCTTTGTATAGATTTAATATTCCCAAGACCGTATTGGAGTTTGCATAATGCCAGTCGGGACTGAATCCCTTTTTATTTTTCACAAAAGGTGATGTTTTAAATGCCTGATGAATCATAGGCTCTTGCATATGCCATGATACAAGCTTGTCGTTATACAGATAGTATTCCCGAATATCTTTTTCAGGTTCAAACACTGAATCCATCGGATTGTCGGAATCTACTTCAAAAGGCTCTGATATAAGCCAGTTGTTGATATGTGAATCCTCTATATTATTCTTAATCCGGATTGTTTTATCAAACTCCTGATTCGATTTTAACGCACAACAGGCAAAATCCAGTCCATTATCTCTTCCGGAAGCTTTTATCAAAAGTTTATTCTCTCCTTTATTCAGATTAATGTTCAACTCATTGCAAAACCTGAAACGATTGTATGTGTATTCTTCAAACTTTTCAGTGTCGGAAACTCCTGAGTAAACGGGTTTTCCGTTTAAATACATTTTAATATTCCCACGAAAAGAAAAACCAAGTACCGTTTCTTTCGGTTCTTCACTATTTATTGTCACATAAGCAAAAGCTATTTCCGTTGGCTTGTTTAATACTTCCTTTGAAATTTGCAGACGGGATACGTTGCCATTGAAAGAAACCGCCTTTGCCTCAAAGTCGAAAACAGTATTGCGAATCAGAAAATTTGCAGCTTTTTTAGTCACACTCAACGCTTTTCCCGCCTCATTAACGGGTTTTACAGAAACAGATGATGCCCAGAGGGTAATATCTTCGCCGTTAATGCCTTTCGGTTTATCTGTAATGGACAGACAAACATTGTTTTGAGGCAGGTTTTCTTTTGCATTCAGAGTCAATAAATGATTATCCTCCTGCAACGAAAAGCTTTGAAAAGAGATGTCATTCAATGTGAAACTTGCAGATTTAATTGTTTTTTTATCCAAAGGATATGAAAACCATAGCTTCAATGCGCTGTTTACTGTCTTATATTTTACGATGCGGGGCTTTTCCGGCTCAGGCATTTCCCTTCCGGGGTCTACATAACGGAAGACAGGTCCTTCAACCAATTTACCGTCATCGTATGCGCCGATGTCCAGTTTGTCCCCAGTGAAAAATATCTGCATATTTTTTGGTATAATACCTGCGTTTCTACAAGGAGAGTTATTTTCCAGCAGGAAATTCCCATATTTTCCGTCAACAAACATCGGGTCTGCGATTATACTTGGATATTTGCCTGTTTGTACAACTTTATGAGGAAAAGGGATATTGGCGCAATCATTTTCAAACCGGTTATTATTCCCAAGATAATAGATGCCGACTGTGTCGTTTTCAGAAAGATGATAAGCATTGTTGAAGTGATAAATATTATCATTATTCCAGAAAGGATTGTGCATATTTCCCAATACATCCGAATCTACTTGCCAACTGTTATTGAATATGTATATGGGTTTTGTTAAAGGCCTCTCGCCTCCGATAAACTTGAAAATAGTCCATCCGTCCTTGCAGTCCGAAAATTTTACGCCTGTATTGCCGTAAATGTATAGCGGACCTCCGCCCACTTCGGCGACAGAAATAAAAGCATGGCTATTTATCATTTTGTTGTGATAGAAGTGGATATTATTACAATATACTTCGGGCTCGAATGCATTGTCGGACGAATTTTCAATCACATTGCGATAAATTTCTCCGTTTGTACAAGCCAATGTATCGTTTTCGGCATCTCCCATAACCGAGAGCCGGATTCCATTATAGACGTTCTTGATGTAATTGTCCCGGATGACAAAAGAGCCACCTGTCATCTTTGCCTGAAATATACTACCATTGTAATACCTGAATTCTCCATGATGAAGTTCTTCCCACGTAAATTCGTTTTCTTTCTCCCATACATGACTCCCCTGTTCCCAATAGCAATTTTCGACAAGTAAATGATGGCTTTTGCGCCCCTGTGCAAAAAGAGCACGCCGTCCACCTCTTATATCGGAGTTGATGAATGATATATAATTGGAATTATCGACTCTTACAACATCCACCCAACAATTTCTGAACGACAGGTTGTCTATCGTAATCCATGAGCAATCTTTGATATAAATACCATAATTGCTCAAATCGCTGCCCGGCTTTGTAGCTCCTCCATCTATTATGGCATACTTGCGGTCTTCTCCCCGTATTACAATCGGTTTATCCTGTATTCCGTGTTTATTTACCAGCCTAAGGTTTACTTTATAAAGCCCTCTTTTTAGTAAAAGGGTATCTCCACCCTGAAGTGTCGATAACTTTTCATTAATAACCTTTGCCGATGCTTTATTGCCAACGACAATAGTTTTTCCTAAAGCCGGAGTGTTGTTCAGAAATATCGCAATGATGAAAAGAAGTTGTATTTTTTTCATTCTCTTGATTTATGCTTTTATCTATAGAATACGGTATATGAACTTTATCGTTTTTCTTAAATCATTTTTGTCAAAATTGATATTCAGTACGATGGGATAAGCTTTTAGTGCAGGATAGCTCCATTTATACTTTTCTTCATCTGTTCCCTGTTCAATATCGGCATTATCTGTAATTATTTCCAATTCAATCAATTTGCCCTTGGTTTTGATATGTATCCTTTTCTTGTCTATTTGAGAAAACATCATCCCCGGATAATAAATTACCGGCTCGATAATACGTACATGTTCTTTAGCATCATGATAGATAAGTTCGATTTCCTTGCTTATATAGTTATCTCCTATCCGATGTGTCAACCGGTAAGATATTCCGCCTTCTTGCTGTTTACTGTTTTTTAGTTCGCCAAGGCTTGATACAAAGTAGTCTTCGGTTTTGTTCCCTGTAATCATTAAGGCATCGAACTCATATAGGTTTGTAAAATATCCTGATGCGCCGTCAAACTCTATTCTCGGCGTAAGAGGCAACGGAGCCGGTATATCCGGAAAACTCATCGGTTCCCATCTTTTATAAATGGTTTGTGACGACGCCTGAAAATAACCATGTCCATTTAGCCACAGGTTTGTTATTGCTCCTCCTGCCGGACGGTGCATGTATTTTGTTCTGTCTCCCGCGGGATCTTTATAATTGTATGCGGATATAGTCGTGCACCATTGGGCAGTTCTTACTAACGACAGGTTAAGGGTAGGAAAGTAATGTATTCCTTTTTTGTCAAGAGGCAGGTCTTCCATTTTGCCGATATCTGCTTTAGCGAAAGCTATTGACATGGCCATATTTTTAGCTTTGGTAAAAGTCGGATATATACAAGGAAGATAATCATATATATCATAGTACAAAGGACCAAATCCAATAACCCCATCTTTCATACAAGTTTGAAGAAATTGCAAATTCCGGATGGCAGCCGTGCGGTATTGATCGTTTTTGTCCATAAATAAACTGAAAAGGACCTGGCTCCCGTCGGAAGTCCCGCTACCGAAACAAGTCCATTTGTTTGACCGGATTCCCCACGAGGCGTCCATTGATCCGTCGGGATAGATAAAGTATAAATGCTTTTCCAATGATTTCTCTACAATATCCATAACCTTTTCGTCTTTTGCCAATCGGGCATATAACGCTAATCCCCAAAGCGACATTTCCATATTATATCCCGGATCTATGCCATACTTTGCGCCAAATACGCGTCCTCCTTCACCTGTCAAAAAATAATCCTGATCCATTTTAGCAACTACCTGATATGCCAGTTCCCTTGCTTTTTCCCGATAGGACAGCTTATTTATCAGCTTGTTTACGAACATCAGGCTCGCGGTAGTTGTAGCACAATAATTGATGCCGGCAAACCGTGGCGACATAACCTCTACCAGGTAATCACCTGCTTTTTCGATAGATTGCAGCCATGATAGTTGTTCTTTTCCCGATAAATGAGTTTCCAATACCGGATATGCCAATGCCATCATCAATACCTGGTCGGTTGTAGTTCCAGTCCACTCTTCGGGAGTTTCCAGCCATGAACCATTATCCTGTTGTTGTTTAATAAGCCGGTTTCCGACATTTATAGCAGCTTTCAGGTATTCTTTGTTTTTTGTTTTACTATATTCGAATGCAAAAGGATAGACTATTTCGGCAGCCCGTGTATGATATAGCTTGCAATGCGGACAATTGACTGCTCCGTAATCCGGCGACTCCTTGTCTTGACTGACATATCTCATAACCGATGCATTCAGCTCCGATAACATACGCATAGCATGCACACTGAGGGTATCGGTCTTTATCTCTTGGGCTGATATACCCGATGTAAAGAAGGTAAAAAATACAAGTAACAATACCGGTTTTAATCTGCGCATGTCGATTGCTTTTACAAATCTGTAATAGGCTTATATTCAGGAACCAATGTTTTCATTACAACCCATCCTGCCAAATGGGAAAAAGCACATATGGAAAATATGATAAAGTATCCGGCTTCTTCTCCTTTAAAGCCCATAAAGGTCATTTGTGTCTGACCTGCGTAATCAAATAGTACTCCCGACGATTTATTGATAATGAAAGCTCCGACTCCACCGGCCATTCCTCCGATACCAACAATTGTTCCCACGGCCTTTTTCGGGAACATATCGCTTACTGTCGTAAATATATTTGCAG
This sequence comes from Prevotella sp., assembly GCA_031263965.1. GTDB lineage: Bacteria > Bacteroidota > Bacteroidia > Bacteroidales > Dysgonomonadaceae > Dysgonomonas. Next base: position 6,483 of record JAISES010000069.1, read on the forward strand.
ACCATGCCTGATGTCCTGCCATGGCAATACCAATGACTATGACCGGCAGCCAATACGAGATATGTCCCAGCGGTTGGGCTAATAGGGCAATAAGCAGGAATGAAGCGAAAATCAGCATCGTTTTCATACGTCCGGCATAAGGATTCATTTTTTTCTTATCTACAAAGTATGACGGCAGCCAACCTCCGATAATGGACACAAGCGAGATCAGATATAGCATGAATATTGCCAACTGTCCCTTTGGATCGGAAGACTTAATATCGTATACGGCGCTCAAATAGGCAGGAGTCCAGAACAGGAAGAAAAACCAAACTCCGTCGGTTAGAAATTTACCCAATGCAAAAGCCCAGGTCTGCCTGTACTTGAGGCATTTCATATATGGAACTTTGTCCTCTTTTTTATCAGAGTCTTCTCCGTCTTGATTGATGTAGGCTAACTCGCCGGCATTTACAGCGGCATTCCGGTGCGGTTTCTTGTAAACAAACATCCATACACCCATCCAGATAAAACCAAGAGCCCCTATGGCCAGGAAAGCCATTTCCCAACCCCAAGTCCTGGCTATGACAGGAATGGTAACAGGCGCTGCTAAAGCGCCGACAACCGAGCCTGCATCAAAAAGGCTTGTAGCTAAGGCCCTGTCTTTTTTCGGAAAATATTCCGCTGTCGATTTTATCGCCGCCGGATAATTACCGGCCTCTCCTAAGGCTAATACAAGGCGGGCAATAATAAACAATGTAACACTCACACTTACAACAACTCCGGTGTCGCTAACCAAGGCAATAACTTCCCGTGCACCTTCAAATCCCACAAACCACTGATTCGCTGTTATTCCGGATGTAAGAATACCGCAGAAGGCATGCAGACAGGCTCCGATAGACCAAATGCCAATAGCCCACATATAGCCTTTTTTAGTTCCGAGCTTATCTATAAACTTTCCTGCAAACAACATGCTGATTGCGTAGAATATAGAAAACAGAGCGGTTATTGTTCCGTAATGTGTATTTGTCCAATGAAATTCGGGGGCTATAAAGTCTTTCCATGTAAGCGAAAGCACTTGCCTGTCGAGATAATTTATAGTAGTTGCAAAAAACAGCATAGAGCAGATAACCCAACGGTAGTTGGTTCTTTTGCCCATATTATTGAAGGTATTATTCATCGTGTTTTATTTATTTTGGTTGTTCTTTTTCAGTTTCAATATCTCCGGTCCGGCTAGTAAGAATTATGTCTTTTTCACTTTGAGGAAATATACGTACTGCCAAGGTTTGAGTTGTCCCGGGGGAAAGTTTTATTTTATAACCTATTATGCTTACGCCTTGGTTTGGAGCATTGTAATCGTTTTCAGATGTGGCAGGAGTTACAAATGGTTCTGTGCCGGAAGGGACAGATACAAATGCGGATTTACCGCTTTGCGTAAGGAAAAATCCACCATCCACTGGCAAAACTTCAGCCTTGGTCAGCATACGCCATGTGAGGTTTGCCGGTTCGGTATTTGTCCTGATTTTATCTTTTATTTCTACATATTGTTCGTTAACAATGGCGATATATCGGGAAGCATATGCCAATTGATTACCATACAAAGACGAAAGGTCAAGCGATGTTTCTTTAAGTTCCGGAGTATTTGAATGTGATTTTATTATGGCTTGTCCATTTACATCAAAATATTTCTCGTTTATAGAAAAAACATTATGAGCCAGATTGTTGTATCTGAATACGTCCCACCGCCGACTGTTCTGAGATACATCCCACAAAGAAATACCATGTTTTTCGAGCGAATTGTAGTCTTGCGGCCCTAAATCTATAGCCCAGCATACTCCCATAGCTTCCATCACAAACGATCCCTGATCTAAATGAGTATGTGTATTGTCGGCCGGCCGGCCGCCTTTTATCCCGACAAAGATGGCATCTTGCGATCCCCATTTTGTGCGCATCAATGATACCGGTGTTTCATTTTTTGCTGTGAAAGTTAATGGTAATCCTGATGTATTTGCTTCTGATAGTTTGAGATCATGCCCGAAAACGAAAATGGAAGGAAGCATACGGCTATACTGTTCGTAATTGTATTTCTTTAAGTTAAGCAGATAATTTACTTCATAATTTATCAATGCAGGGTCATTCATCTTTTTGGCAAACCAAAACATGGATGTATTCAGACGGAGTCCCGAGTCGGAGTCTCCGAAATTGAACGGTTGGAGTCCCGGGCTAATCATGTGCATAATGTAATATGCGCTTTTAGTAAATCCTTGAATATCGGACAGACCGAAATCTGTTCCATAAATCTGTTCCAACAAAGCCAGAAGCATAACATTGTATGTCGTCCCGTAATGCCAGTATCCATAACCTTCGGGATATGACCCGTCCGGGCCATACCGTTTCATTGGTTTCCGGATGCTTTGAACAGAGCGTTCGATAATTCCTTTAGCCAATTGGGGCTCGTCCTCTATTATAGCCATGGCTCCATATGCCATAGCCGTGTTGCAGACCTGATTCCAGTTGTTGTCACGGGTGAGGAAAGCATTATATTTTTTATCTAATGATGGTTTTAATCCTTTTTCGAGAATTGCGTTTTTTATAATTTTTCCCGAACCTTTATCTAAAACTTCATACAACCAATCGTATCCGATGGAAACCGCCATTGTCATTTCAGCTACGTCCAGAAAGTGGCCCGGGTTCCAATTTTCGTATGCTGAAACAGCAAGCAGTTCAGCTTTCGCCCTTTCGGCATATTTGCCGTTTCCGGTAGTGCGATATGCGTAAGAAAGCATAAAAATACGATACAAGGCCTCTCTCGATGTTCCCAACATGCGTATCCCATTCAGTTTCCTTTCCAATGGGGCAGACTTTACTATTTCATCGCAAGCCTCCAGGCTATTGCGTTGCACAAGCCTCCAGACAGAGTCCTTTGATATGTCTTTTATTAATTGGTCTTTCGCATTGTTTGTTAAAAGGATACGGGGATGCAAAGGATATTTTATATCGGGTATCGGCGTTTTCCCATATACAGATTGTAAAGAAAACACAGAACATAAGATGGAGAGTATAACCGTATTTACTTTCATGATATAAATTTAAACAGGCTCTGATATTTATAAAATATTAAAGGAGCAGAGAAGTTTTAGAAGCTTCTCTGCCCTGATGTAATTATTAAAACTTGTAGCTAAAACCTCCTCTACCTGTAAAACCGTTATATTGAAGTTTGTATACACGATCCTTATTGCCAAAATAAGCATAGCTTTCACTGTTGAGAGCGTTTACAACTTCAACCCAAAATGTCAATCCTTTATATATTTTAACCGATCCGTTCAGGTCCAGTTGCCAACGGTCGTCTTGCCATATATCACGGTCTGAATTCGAGCCCAAGGCACTGATAAACGATCCCATATAGTTCATCGACGCTTGCAGGGTAAAACGGCCGGTCGAATATGCCAACGCCATGTTTGCAGAATTTTCGGCTTGCCCGGGAAGCCTGGTAACACCTCTGTGCTCGTCGGTTGTTGCCTGTGAAAACACGTAAGTATAATTGCTTGTAAATACCAGATTTTTCAGGAATGAAGGTAAAAACTTCAGGTTCGAGTTAAGAGTGATTTCGGCTCCAAAAACCTTCGCGGCATCACCATTTTTTGTTTGAATAACTTGCCATCCGTTGTATTCACTGCCCGGATCATCAAGAATACCTTCGTTCAGATATTGGAAGTTTGAAATATTCTTGTGGAATGCCCCTAAGGACAATATACCTACGCTAGGCAAATATTGTTCGATGAGGATATCATAATTGTTAGAATAAGCAGCCTTTAATTCCGGATTGCCAATGGTTACCCGCTGCAAATCCTGTACTACACCCTGTCTGGGAACAAGATCAAGGATGTTAGGGCGTGAATATCCGGTAGTCCACGAAAGACGTAATACTGTATTGTCGGACATATCGGCCTTTAGCTGAAGATTTGGCAATACCTTAGTATAATCCAGCGATTCTTTGACCAGAGTGCTTCTATATGCATTGAACAGGCTTGGATCATCACTTTGAACAGGAGCATTCGGATCGACATAAGGAGCTATTACATTTGCTTTATATTTTACTTTCGTATGTTCTACGCGTATACCTGCAAGTAACATCACTTTGTCTATCTGTGTTTTATTCATAATATAACCTGCAAAAACCTTTTCCTGCGCATCGTAATACACGCCATCTCTATTCATGTTCGAGAAGTATTCATTCAGGGTTATATCACCCGCGTTTGCACGATTGTTCATATATTTTTTGGTCTTGTCAAAACTTGGAGCTATTCCAAAATTAAGATTATTGTTAAGGAATCCCGTGTTCAATTGTTCTTTATACAATAAGTTGGCAAGATTATTGGCTTCACTGCTTGTAAAAGAATAAGTGTTTGTACCATCAGGAGTTTCTCCTGTATTATCCATGAATTTTCCTTTGAATCCAAATGATAAAGTGGAAGCATAATCTTTTATAAAGTAATTTTTCGCGGCATTAGCTCTTACCGTAAAGTTTTTCCCTTCAGTTATTTGATTGTTATTCTCTACTATATAGAGATTATATCTGGACATTGCATCCGGAGCATCTGTCCCCATTGCTCCGAAGGGTTCGAAAAGATAGGATGCGTCAAGGTACTTTGTCGAAATTGAAGGCATTACCCCTACAACTGTTCCGGCAGGAATAGTTACACCATTGACTTTTTTCCCTGCTCTCCATTCCGGCCCTTGAAAGCCCATCATTTCACTATCATAGTTGCGTTTCGATTTTGTAAAAAACAGGCCTCCGTCTACTTTCCAACTTCCAATAGTAGATTCTCCATCTAAATTGATATTTATATTATTTATCTTTTCATACTGGGTAGATACCTGAGTTATATTACGCATACGTTCCGATCCGACAGACCCATTGTCCATTAAGAAATAGCCATTTCCATTGTCGCGGAATCTGGTTCTGTTTCTGAATCTTTCGGCATCATCTTTACGCTGGTTATATATCATGCTCAGCGTAAATTTGGTATTGATAGTCGGTGCTACGTCCAAGGCGACAGTCAATCCATTACGGGTAGTTTTACTTGTTTGTTGACGGTAACGTACATCGGTAGGCATATACTCTTCTTCGGAAACAACATCGCCGGTACTTTTATTTGTCAATTTATACGGTTCCCAAGCTTCAGCCTCCAGGCGATCGTATCCTTCGTTATTTCTTAAATAACTGAAGTTTGCAGAAATACCCAAAACTCCATTCGGATTATTGTCCGAAGAAGCAAAACGCTGTGCATAACCGGCTTTGGCGTTAAAGTTTACCTTTTCGCGAAGAGCGGCATAGCCACTGCCAAGATCGATAGAAAACTTTGGAAATAGCGTGCGCGCAGTTCCTGTACGCATATTGATGGCTCCGGCAATAGCATCGCCATCGTTAGATGGAAGTAGCGTTTTCTGCACCTCCATAGAGGCTAATAAATCGGTAGGTATAACGTCCAGCGATTCGTTTCTTTTTCCTCCTTCCTGGCTACTCATTATCTGTTCGCCGTTTATATTGATATTGGTAAAGCTGGCCGGCGTCCCACGTAGTTGCACTTCTTTTCCATCAGTAGTGATACCACTCAAACGCTTCAAAGCATCCGCAACATTCGGGTCGGGAAATTTGCCCATTTGGTCGGCTGAGATAACTTGCATCATATTATCAGACATTTTCTGTTGGTTCAAAGCCCGTTGTTGTCCGCCGACAACAGCCGAAACGACAACACTGCCTAACTGGACAGAGTTTTCTTCCATTACGAAGTTTTTGGCGACAGTCTTTCCCGCCTCAATAGTTATTATTTCCGAAATGCGTTTAAATCCTAAATAGTTTACTTCAAATTCGACCGATCCGGCAGGAATTCCTTGTAAAACATACTCTCCATTCATGTCCGAAGCCGCTCCGAGAGTGCTCCCCTTCATCGAAACCGAGGCTCCGGGCAAAGTGTTTCCATCTTTATCCGTAATGGTTCCCCGAAGGTTTCCTTTATTTTGCGCTAATGCGGGCACAGAGACCAACATTCCGAGCAAAAAAACTAATAAAAACATTGTATTTTTCATAAAAAACTTGGGATTAAATTTGCAATAAACCAGCTGCATCTTTATCTATAAATAGTGTTGCGTCTTTATGTGTTCGAAGTATAGATGCCGGACAAGCTTCCGATATTTGCCCGTAAAGACTATTATGTACTGCCTGAGCTTTACGTTTGCCGGGTACTACACCGATTACAGTTTTACAAGACATCAAGGCCGGAATAGTTAAAGTAACTGCGACCTCGGGAACTTCACCGATATGAGAAAATTCTCCGTCATTTACTTGTTGCTGACGGCTTATCGTGTCTAACGTTGTTTCCCTAACCCATTGTGGATCATCGAAGCGAGCTTCATGCGGGTCATTGAATGCAATGTGCCCGTTTTCACCTATCCCAAGGCTGACAATGTCAAGAGGGCTTTCCCTTAATAATTTTTCGTAACGGAGACATTCTTCAATGACATTCTTTGCGCCGGGATTTATATAATTTATTTTATTGAAATTCTTTTTTGAAAAAATTATATTTTTCAGGAAGTTCCCGAAATTCTGAGGCGCATCACTGCCCAGCCCCATATATTCATCCATATGAAAAGCATCGATACGGCTAAAATCAATACATTCATCTTTGTTCAGGGCATCGAAGAAATCTTTCTGGGAGGGGGCTGCTGCATAGATAGCTCTTATATTTTCTTTTTCACATGACATCATTTGCTGAACTTTTTGTTTGTAAAGTTCGTAAGCGGCAGTACCCATTGCCGACCGGGTTTCGTAAACACACACGCGTAAGGTATCTACTTTAAATTCTCTAATCACATCAGCCATTTCTATCTGTTATATTTTGATTGATAATATGCAGCAATAAAACGTAGGCCGAATGATGTGCCTACATCACGGTGTGTCAGCCATACCTGCCCCTTCTTTGTGCGATAACGAGTGTTAACGATTGCTCCCCTGACATTAGGATCGGGATGATCTATAGCATAGCGGTTTTTGAGAATCCAGTTAATGCTTTTTTCGTAACATGGAACAAACTCATCATAGCCATATTCAGCCAAACGCAACCACACTATGCCGGCAAAAGCAACGGCTGACCCGCAAATAGAGCCTTTGTCCGACGGTTTTCCGTCTGTATAGTTAACATAGTAAATAGTTCCATCAGGCTTTTGTGCTTTAGCATATGTGCGTGCCGTTTTAGCCGCTGCTTCGAGATATTTCCTGTCTTTTGTCAGTTCGTAAGCTTCCAGCAGAGATTCGGCATACCATAGATTGAAACGTGGGTGAAAAGACGACTCTTCGATATGATTTGGCATATAACGCATCCATATCCCATTTTCGTCTTGTTTGTCAATCAGTGAATTGCATAATAAAATGTGAGCATCGCGGAATCTCTTGTCTTTCGAAAATCCGTAAGCATCCTTGAATGGAGAACCTTCTGTATTAGGACGGGAGACGTCTTCTAACTTCTGATTTTCTTTGTTTTTGTAGAACGGGCTGTTTTGAGTAAGTATCTCTCCCGTTTTCAGATCAGCAAGATCGTAACATACGCCTTCTTCGGGATAATACATATTTTCCAACAACCACTCAGAAGCCGAAGTAGCTACTTTGGCATATTTCATATCGCCTGTAACCCTTGTCAACTCGAAGATTCCCGGAGTGCCGTCGCTTGTTGTGGCAAAAACAATTTGGTCGTTACCTATTTCATCTCCATGAGTTGCCGCAACCATTCCTGCAAACCGTGGGTTATTCTTTATCTCCAGGCTTATCCACCAGTCTCCGGCTTTGCGCGCCGCGGCTAAAGCTTCCTGATTCTTTGTTACTTTATATGCTTCCAACAAGCCTAGTATAAGTTGCCCTGTATGCCAGGGTTCTTCGTACGGATACCATTTTCCTTCGATTATATTATAGTCGCAACGCGACTTTCCTTCTCCATCCGGCAGTACTGTAGTGGCATAAGTTGTACATTCATTCAGCGCCTTTATGAGCTCATCTTTTGATGGAGCCTTAGCCGGTTGTGCGAACAGTCCGTAACTGGCAAAGAGTAATAGCAGAGAGAATAATTTTGTTTTCATTCCGGTTGTCCATTCAGAGGTTTATTATAGTTCGATTTTAGAGTTTGGCAAAACCATTATTTCAGCAGTATTCTTTACTCCGATTGTACTTATATTGCGGATGCTGCCTCCATTTACGTCATCACAGATAATGGTTGGGCGCGAGTCTTCACTCTTTAGTCCGAAAATCACATTATCCACATTTATGTTGTTGACATGCCTTACGTATAAACCGTATGAAGGCAGTGTGCCGAACATTGTAGATTCGGGATATAATTCATCCGGCTCCTTGACAACGGTATTACTCATATCTTCAAGTACTCCGCCTATGCATACGAAGCGACTGTTGAATAATGAGATCCCGTCTATTTTTCGGTTTGATATACCTGTTATAGAACAACCAACCGGAGAAGAGGCGCAGGCAACTATATTATTGATATTGATATTGGAAATAGAGCCTACAGCCGGTTGAGGCGCCTCGCCGTAGTGCTTGCGAGCCCTGTTGCCCAGTCGCACAAACAATGGAACGCGCGGGCCGTCTATAACTATATTAGATATATTAATGTTTTCCATGATACCTCCATCCACAATTTCGAGGGCAATGCCGCAAATACCTTCAGCAACACCGGTTTTAGCATCGGTTGCAGCAGATCTGCGCACGATACAATTGCTGATTGTTACATTACGGAATCCGGCTGTGCTTTCGGTTCCAAATTTTATAGCGTTACAGTGACTGCTTATGATACAATTGGAGACCAAAATATTTTCGCTGACGCGGTCTGTCGTGCTTTTAAATGTAATTCCATCGTCGTCGGCATCTCCGATTACATTGGCGACAACAACGTCTTTGCACCCATCAATATCCATCAGGTCGTTATTCTTGTTGGCATGGTTAAACACTTTGATCCCGTCTATTCTTAGGCTTTCGCACCTTATATACGATTGCATCCACATGGCGGAACTTCTTAACTCAACATTTTTAATCAATATATTTTTACATTCGGCTATCCATAGTAAATAGGGGCGATTGCGGTAACGATCCGGCTTTGCCTTTGTTGTTACAGGAAAAGCTTCTCCTTGCCCGTCAATAACACCTTCTCCTTCTATCGTGATATTATTTACATTATGAGCAATTATGAGGGAATGATAAACCCATGTGTCTCCAAAAAATCTGAATCCAACGGTTGTTTTCGGATAATCGTTCAATTGTGTTGATCCCAATAGCTTCGCATTCTTCTCAATGACTAATGTCGTTTTGTCCTTTAAAAACAAAGTTCCCGTGATAAAATTTCCGGCCGGAACAATTACCCTTCCGCCATTTCGCGAGCTTTCGTCTATCGCTTTCTGAATCGCTTGAGTGCAAATTGTTTTATTGTCGGCCTTTGCGCCGAACGAAACAATATTGTAATCTGCTCCATGAGCATAAATGGCAAAAGAGAAAACCAAAAAGAAGATCTTGATATGCTTCATTTTGAAGATGTATTCGTTGTATGATTGATTTACCATATTTACCGTGTTTATATCTATAAAAAGACACGATTTCTTATACATAATATTAAATATCTAATAAACAACAAATTATATATTCGTGTTTTACCGTGCTTTTGCAAATGTATATAATCATTTTTAGATAGATTGAATTTTGCAATGTGTTGTGCAACATGTTTTATTTCATTATTAAGTACTCAATAAAAATTAATGACGTGTTTATATGTTCGTTTATCCTGTATAGCCTTGACTTTCTCTTTTCCGTCATTGCGAGTCTGAAAGGCGAAGCAATCCAGTAGGAAGTAACCGGATTGCTTCGGGTAAACCCTCGCAATGACGGGAGAAAACGAACATTTAAGTAGAACAATCAGATACGACAACAGATATTTTATAGAACTTACAATATATTTGTGTTTGAGTTTATGTTAATAAACATCTCCGTGCGATTGCACGGAGTTATTTTAATATATATATTTGTAAAAAATATGATTCTGCGAAAGTATGGTTAAGAAATATAGAGTAAAGGATATAGCTGAGTTGGCCGGAGTTTCGGCCGGAACCGTTGATCGGGTTATACATAACAGGGGTGAGGTCTCCGTTGAAAGCAGAAAGAAAATCGAAGAAATTTTGACCCGGATAGATTATTATAATGGTTCAGGCCTACCTCAAAAGGAAAATAATAAACGATTTCGTGTATTGGCAATTCTACCCCAACATACAGATGGCGATTATTGGCATGCTGTTAAAAAAGGGATAGAGCATACCGCTTATTATTCAACGAATATAGAGTTGAAGCTTAGCTTTTTGTGCTATAATCAATTTGATATGTATTCGTGCCGCGAAATTTTTAATAAAGCCTTGTCTTTGAAATCGGATGCAATACTTATCGGGCCTTCTTTTTATGATGAAACCTTATTGTTTGCCAATCAGTTATTCATAAGGCATATCCCTTATGTCTTTATTGATACTTCAGTTGAAAACACCAAACCTTTGGCATTTTTCGGTCCGCATCCTTATCAGACAGGCGTTGTGCAGGCTAAGCTATTAACAGCTATATTAGAAAACGGAAAGGACATAGCTATTTTTCAGGCTAAAAGGGTTGGCGATAAGACTTCCATGCAGTCATTAACCCGGTCGTATGGTTTTATAACATACTTGAAAGAGAATTTTCCGCATATTAAAGTGCATTCGGGAGAATACGATTATGGAAACAAAAAAGAGAGCGGCATCCTGCTTGATCGCTTGTTTAATGGATGCCATAATATTGGCGGGGCAGCGGTTTTTGATACGAAGGGCTATCTTATCGCAGAATATTTGAAAGAGCGCAATATCGCAAATATAAAACTGATAGGCTTTGGGACAAGTAAGAAAAATATAGCTTGCCTGAAAGAAGGATCTATTGATTTTCTTATATCCGAACGGCCTGAATATCAAGGCGAAGCTGCATTGCGAATAGCGATTGATTATTTGCTGTATAATAAAACGGTGAATATCGAAAATTATACACCTATAGACATCTTAATAAAAGAAACAATAGACTTTTATTAAATAGAGTTTAATAACTGATGTTACGCAGTACCGAAAAACAGGATCATTCCATTATAGTCCTTTCTTCTGCGCGCAATTGCACAAGAATAAAAAAAACGCTGTGTGCTTCTTTGGTAAATAAGCCCTGTTTTACATCACTTCGTAAAAGAAAAAGCCAGACTGAGAAACGTTCTGAAAATTTGAATGATATAAATTTAAACAGAGTCTTAAAATATTTATAACTTTGCAGCTTAAATAATAAGAACCGATTATGTTGACGCTGAAAACCATTAATGAAAATCCGGAGCTGGTGATAAAGAAACTGGCTAAGAAGCATTTTGACGGAAAAGAGATAATAGAGAAAGTGTTGGAGATAGACCGGACCAGAAAAAAAACACAAACGGTTCTTGATTCTGCTCTTTCCGAATCGAATACTTTATCGAAGCATATCGGTCAGATGATGAAAGAAAGCAGGAAAGCCGAAGCGGAAACTGCGAAAAATCGTGTGGCGGAAATCAAGAGCGAAAATAAGGCGCTTGAAGAGACGTTGCGCCAAGCTGAACAAAATTTGCAGGATTTACTCGTGCTTATTCCCAACTTGCCTTCCGATGAAGTGCCGGAAGGACGTGTAGCTGAAGACAACGTTGTGGAGAGATCCGGCGGCGTGATTCCGAATTTAGGCGATAATGCTCTTCCTCATTGGGAGTTAGCAAAAAAATACGACCTGATAGATTTTGAACTTGGCGTGAAGATAACCGGTGCAGGATTTCCCGTTTATAAGGGAAAAGGCGCGAGGTTGCAACGGTCGTTGATAAACTTCTTTCTGGATAAGGCCCGCGATGCCGGATATATGGAAGTGCAACCCCCTTATGTCGTAAATGCGGCTTCCGGCTACGGAACAGGCCAGTTGCCCGATAAGGAGGGACAGATGTATCATGCAACAGTAGATGATTTGTACCTGATACCTACGGCAGAAGTTCCCGTAACGAATATATACAGGGATGTGATTCTCGAAGAAAAAGACCTGCCTGTAAAAAATACGGCTTATTCGGCTTGTTTCCGCCGCGAGGCAGGTTCGTACGGTAAGGATGTACGCGGATTGAACCGTTTGCACCAGTTCGATAAAGTAGAGATTGTGCGCATCGATAAACCGGAGCACTCTTACGAGTCGTTGAAAGAAATGGTGGCTTATGTGCAAACACTTGTAGAAGCCCTTGAATTGCCTTGGCGTATACTCCGTTTGTGTGGTGGTGATATGAGCTTTACATCAGCTCTTACTTTCGATTTCGAAGTGTTTTCTACAGCCCAGCAACGCTGGCTGGAAGTGAGTTCGGTTTCAAATTTCGAGAGCTATCAGGCTAACCGGCTGAAATGCCGTTACCGTGATGCCGGCAAGAAGATCCAGTTAGCGCACACCCTCAATGGCAGCGCCCTCGCTCTGCCCCGTATTGTAGCTGCATTGCTGGAAAACAACCAGACCGAAAACGGTATCCGCATACCGGAAGTATTAGTGCCGTACACCGGTTTCGAATTTATTAATTAAAGTAAAAAACAAACTATTTGGTTAAAACAAACGTTAGAATAAATAGTTTATCATTATTTTTGTGTTAATGTTAGAATGGAAAACTATATAATATAAAAGAATATGAATAGAAAATTAGTCGGAATCGGATTAGCTTTAGCCTGTGTTGTAGCACTCGGCTCATGTAAACCAAAACAAAGTGCATATAAGTCTGTATATGAGTCTGCAAAGGAAAGAGAACTGGAAGAAAACGCTACAGCATCAACCACTGTATCCAAGCCTGCAACCGCAGTTCCATCTTATACCGCAGAGTCTGTAAGAAAAGAAAAAGTTACTCCTGTATATGATAGCGATGCTTCCGGCCTGAAGGCTTATAGTGTAGTTATTGCTGCTATGGCAATGAAACCGGGCGCCGAATCGTTGAAACAAAGAATGGAGAATGAAGGATACAACATTATTCTTGCCCGTAACGATCAAGGCATGTTCCGTGTGATTATTGCCAGCTACGATTCGAAAGAACAAGCGGTTGCAAAGAAAAACGAAATCCTGGCCAAGTTCCGCGGATTAGGTGACGCATCTACATTGAAGAATAAATATGGCATTCCGTTCGATGACTGGTGGATCTTGCAAAGGGAATATTAATTCCTGATAAAAATAAATGTAAAAGGAAAGCCGGCCGGTT
>JAISES010000087.1 GCA_031263965.1 Prevotella sp.
AAAAGTTAAGAACAAGCAATCGTAGATTGCGCACAATAAAAACGAACATATACATCAGACTATTTTTAACTACTGATCCGCATGATTTATAAATACTTACAGCCGGCAACTTGAATTAAATAGTATAAATCAGCTTATTGCAATTATGTATATTATTTTGCACAATGCAATTATATAAAAGATAACGTATGAAAAAACTAAATTCTGCACTACTTATTCTTTTTGCCTTCATTGTTTCGATACAGGCACAAGTGCAAGGTCTGCCTGAGCTGTCCAAAGGATTAAACTTTATCGTAGCCAACGATATGGGAAGGCAAGGGTATTATGAACAGAAACCCCTCGCAAAGATAATGGGCGAAGTGGCGGAGCAAAACAGTATTGAATTTGTAGCTTTGGCCGGGGATTCGCACCATTATATGGGAGTTGCGAGCGTTAGTGATCCGCGCTGGATGACAAACTTCGAACTAATTTACGATAATCCAGAGTTACAGATTCCGTGGAACGTAATCCTGGGTAACCATGAATACAAGGGTAACACGCAGGCCGTATTGGATTATTCGAATATCAGCCGACGCTGGAACGCTCCCGCACGGTACTATTCCATCGAAATGAAAATAGGAAAAGGTGATGATAAGTGCTTGTTTGTTTATATAGATACCACTCCTTTGATAGATAAATACCGTGAGGAGAAGGATGAATATCCGGATGCCTGCAAACAGGATATAAATGGGCAACTGAAATGGCTGGAAGCCGCTCTTGCCGGATCGGATGCACGCTGGAAATTCGTTATCGGCCATCATCCCGTTTATGCCGATACAGGCAAGGATACATCCGAGCGCAGCGATATGCAGAGAACGATAGGCGGTATTCTGGAAAACAATGCCGTCGATTTCTATATCTGCGGACATATCCATAATTTTCAATATATAAAGCCTCAGGATAAAAAGGTCAATTATATTGTGAATTCGGCTGCCGCTTTGTCCCGTAGCGTAAATCCCGTGGACGGGACTATATTCTGCAACGGAGACCCGGGATTCTCTGTATTTACGGTATCAAAGGATGCTGCTGAATTTTATTTTATAAATCACAAGGCAGAGGTTATATATTCCAATAGGATTGTTAAATAAGGTTATCATCCGTAAACAACGCCTTTGGATGATTTTATATCTAAAGGCGTTGTTATAACAAGTCATAAAGACCGAAATTTCCGGCATTAGATTAAGAAACTGTTTGAATTTTAGCGAGAAATATTATTATGGGATTTGAAAAAACTTCTTAGAAACAGCTTCTAAGATATTTTTATTTCCCCAATTATATATAACAGGCATTACTTTCTTTAATGTAAAACTTGAGAGTTGCCATATTAGAATACTTTATTATATTTGCATTGATAAAACAAATATAATGAATGTTGCGCTGCTAAACTTTGCACAAACAACATTTGTTATATATCAGATAAACCCTAAAAACATTGCAATGAAAACAAAATATCTATTATCATTTGTCACCGTGTTTGTACTGCTGATCGCCGGCACAAACATGGCGACCGCACAATTACGCATGGGAGTTAGAGGAGGTGTAGACATCGATTCAAAAAAATTAGATTTAAAAACCCTAAAAGCAAGCAACCGACTGGGATATTACATTGGCCCGACACTTGAATTTGTCGTTCCGGTCTCAGGATTTGGAGCCGACCTTGCCGTCTTATACGGACGCAAAGAATATAAAATATCCGACCTGCAAAGCGATGCTACATTGTCTGACTATAATTATATTAGTATCCCTGTGAACATCAAACAACGCATCAAATTTGTGGGAATAGGGCTCTTCGTCTCCGGAGGTGTATATGGTAACGTAAAAGTCAGCGGCGGAGACATTAAGATAGAAGATGCCGGAGATGTATGGAAAGAATACAAATCGAAGAACTTTATCTTTGGTATTGGCGCCGGCGCCGGGGTTAGTTTATTCGACAAGCTGGATCTGGGTGTATACTTTTGCGGCGATCTCACCGAAAATTACAAAGACAAGTATATGGATACCGACGTTTTCCAGAATAAGAAAAACCAAAGGTGGAGCGTCGGCTTAAATTATTATTTCTAAAAAACAATCTCACTTATTAAGATCAATGCTATATGCCGATGTAGTACTACCCTTGCCTCTACAAGGCCTTTACACGTACTCCATACCTGCCGGATTTCAGAATTCTGTCAGAGAGGGCAACAGGGTGATTGTACAGTTCGGAAAGAAAAAGTTTTATACGGCAATTGTCTTTAAACTTTATGATCAAAAAACAGATGACCTTCCTGTAAAAGAGATAACAACTCTGCCGGAAGATTTTCCGGTTGTTACCTGCTTTCAATTGAGATTCTGGGAATGGATGGCTATGTATTACATGTGTTCCTTAGGCGATGTATACAGGGCTGCATTACCCTCCGCCCTCAAACTGGAAAGTGAAACCAAGATATTGCTTAATCCTGATTTTGAAGCAGAAGTACCATTTACTGAAAACGAACTGAAAGTATTTTACTCACTTTCGGAGAACAAGCCTTTGACAATCCTGGAAATACAAAAGTTGTCAGGAATTACAAACGTAGTACCGCATATAAAGCAGTTGGTAGATGTGCAAGCGGCATTTATAAACGAAGATATACAGGATGCATATTCGGCAAAAAAGCAAGCTATAGTACGATTTCCTAAGAAGTATACAGAAGACGATCTGCATACGATCATGGGAGAACTAAGCAAAGCTAAAAAACAGCAGCATCTTTTTACTTCGTTTATATATTTAAGTGAAAACTGCGGCATCATTACAAAAAAACAATTATTGGAAGAATCCAATACGTCTCCGACAGTTCTTTCCGAACTTATAAGAAAAGGCTTTTTAGAAATATCCGATCAGGAAATCAGCCGCTTCGATTACGGAAAAACCGACTTGGAATCAGCTTATTCACTGAATGCACACCAGCAAAAAGCACTTGAAGAAATAACCGAATCATTCAAAAAGAAAGATGTAACCTTGCTGCATGGGGTGACTTCCAGCGGGAAAACAGAAATTTATATCCAACTGATCAAAGAGGCCATATCAAAAGGGAAACAAGTTCTCTATTTGCTTCCCGAAATAGCATTAACGACACAAATAACCGATCGTTTAAAATCAGTATTTGGCAACAAGCTGGCTGTTTATCATTCTAAATTCAGCGATAACGAAAGAGCCGAAGTATGGAATAACCTGATAAAAAATAACGACATACAGGTTGTGCTGGGCGCCCGGTCTGCTATTTTCCTGCCATTCAGCAATCTGGATCTTATTATTGTAGACGAAGAACACGAAAACTCTTACAAACAACAAGATCCGGCGCCACGGTACAATGCACGCAATGCAGCCATTGTGCTGGGAAACATCTGTGGGGCAAAAATTCTTCTCGGAACAGCAACTCCGGCTATAGAAACGTATAACAATGCCCTGTCGGGAAGATATGGACTGGTTACCCTAGCTAAAAGGCATGAAAACATAGAACTTCCACATATAGAGGTAATAAATACGAAAGAGCTGAGACGAAAAAAACAAATGAAGTCCATCCTCTCCCCGCCTCTGGCTGATAAAATAAAAGAAGCTTTGGGCAAAAAAGAACAGATTATTTTGTTTCAGAACAGACGGGGTTTTTCATCTATCGTAGAATGTAAAAACTGCTCATGGACACCTCACTGCCAACATTGCGATGTAAGCCTCACCTATCACAAGAGCCAACGCCTGATGATTTGCCACTATTGCGGTTCAACTTACAACGTACCTACTGTTTGCCCCGAATGTCAAACCCTCGCTTTGGACAATCTAGGCTATGGCACAGAACGGATAGAAGAGGAAGTTGCCGGAATCTTCCCTGATGCATCTCTTGCCAGAATGGATTTTGACACCACTCGCGGTAAAAAATCGTATGAGCGGATAATTTCTGATTTCGAAAATGGAACAACCAATATCCTTATCGGAACTCAGATGGTTTCAAAAGGACTGGACTTCGACAATGTCAGCGCAGTGGGAATCCTGAATGCCGATAACTTGCTGAACTATCCCGATTTCCGCGCTTACGAAAGGGCTTTTCAGCTAATGACCCAGGTTAGCGGACGTGCAGGAAGAAAAAATAAACAGGGAGCGGTTTTTCTTCAAACATCCCACCCTGCCAATCCTGTTATTACCTATGTAAAGAACAATGATTACGAATCATTTTATCGCCAGCAGATGGAAGAACGTAAAATTTTTCGCTATCCTCCATTTTTCAGATTAATAAACATTGTTTTACGGGGACGGGACGGGTTACTGGTAGATAATGCAGCAAAACAACTCACCCTGTCGTTGAAAGAAACTTTCGGAGACCGGATTCTCGGCCCGGGCAAACCTCCTGTTTCACGCATCCAGTCATTATATATTTGCCATATTATGATAAAGATAGAGAACCGGACATCCATCCAAAAAGTACGGGAAAATATATTTTACCATCAAAATAAAATACTTGGCAATCCTGTCTTTAAGTCTATCTTGCTACACTACGACGTAGACCCTATGTAATAACTATATCCCCTCTTGCATAATATTTATGCTTTTAAGTTTTTTTATATACATTAAATATTATACAGAATAGTTTGCTATACGCTTAAAATTAAACTGTTTATCCTCAAGCTGCCGGTTTCTTGGTGTAACGGATTGCTTCGCCTTTCGGGCTCGCAATGACGGGAGAAAAAAGAAGTGATTTCCAACTACTGATTGACATAAATAACGAATTACTGAAAAGGCACTTGCAATAACTGAAAAAATTCCTATATTTGCCTTAGAAACTGTTTAATTTTTATAGCAAATCTTTTTCAAATCCTATAATAAACTTTTTCGCTAAGATTTAAACAATTTCTTAGAAACTATTTGAATTTTATAGCAAATTTTTTTATAGGTATTTTCAGATGGATTTTGTTCTTTTTGCTTGCAGGTTTAGCGGGCTAAACCAAGAGGAAAAAGGGAAAAATACGCTGAAAAGAGCATAAAAAAATTGCTAAGAAGTTTTTTTTTAATCCTATAATAATATTTTTCGATAAAATTCAAACTGTTTCTTAATAATAACCTGAGAAAAAATATTTAAATAAGCTGAAAATATGAAATTTGTTGTTTCCAGTACCGCTTTATTGAGTCATCTGCAAGCTATCAGCAAAGTGATAAACTCAAAGAATACATTACCTATTTTAGATTGCTTCCTCTTAGAACTGAACAGTTCTACCCTAACCCTAACCGCAGCCGATTCCGAAACCCGTATGGTAACATCTCTTGAAGTAAATGAAGCCGAAGGCAGTGGAAAGTTTGCGGTAAATGCTAAAAATCTGCTCGATCCTCTGAAAGAACTGCCGGAGCAGCCGCTTACCTTCGAGATAAACAACGACAATCTGGAAACATTCATATATTTTCATAACGGAAAATATAATTTTATCGGACAAAGCGGAGATGATTATCCTCACCCAAAAGAATTGAAAGAAACAGCCGTCAGCTTAACAATCGAACCTCAGGTTCTTTTCTCCGGAATCAATCGCACTCTGTTTGCCAGTGCCGACGATGAGCTTCGTCCTGTTATGAACGGCATTTATTTTGATATTACTCCGGACGACCTTACTTTCGTCGCTTCTGACGGTCACAAACTGGTTCGGTGCAAAACGTTAGCAGCAAAAGGGACAGAAAGAGCTTCGTTCATTTTACCTAAAAAACCGGCGAATCTTTTAAAGGCTCTTTTACCTAGAGAAGCAGAAACCGTAGAAATAAAGTTCGATGAGAATAATGCATATATAAAGATGGCCGGCTATACAATGACATGCCGCTTTATTGAAGGGCGTTATCCTAACTACAACTCGGTTATCCCTCAGAACAATACCAATAAAGTGAACTTAGACCGCCTCACTTTCCTGAATGCCCTGAAACGGGTTTCGGTGTTCTCGAACCAGGCTAGCAACCTCATAAGATTGCAGCTATCCGACAAGAATATTGTTGTATCGGCTCAGGATATCGACTTTTCTACAGCGGCAGAAGAAACTATTCCTTGCGAGTATGCAGGCACAACCATGAATATCGGGTTTAAATCAAGTTTTCTTATTGAAATCCTGAACAACATCCCGTCTTCGGATATTTCCCTGGAGTTATCAGATCCTTCGCGCGCAGGGTTGATTATTCCTGTCGAAAACGAAGAGAATGAAGACTTGTTGATGCTACTTATGCCGATGATGCTTAACGACTAAAAAAACAGACAATAAATAATCGCACGGCTTTATCATTTTTTGTGCTAATGAAGAATGATAAAGTCTTTTTCTTAAACCTATGGAACTTAATCTAAAGAATCCTCTTATTTTTTTCGACCTGGAAACAACCGGCACAGACACGATACACGACCGTATCGTAGAAATTTCGTATCTCAAAGTGCATCCAAACGGAAAGGAGGAGGTAAAAACCAAGAGAATAAATCCGGAAATGCCAATACCGCCTTCGGCTAGCGCCATACATGGTATTTCCGACGATGATGTTAAAGATTGCCCTACATTTAAACAAATAGCAAAATCGCTTGCCGTACAGATGGAAGGGTGCGACCTGGCAGGATTCAATTCCAGCCGGTTCGACATACCTTTACTTGCCGAAGAATTTTTGCGTGCAGGTGTCGATATCGATTTCAGCAAACGAAAAATGATCGATGTACAGATAATTTTCCACAAAAAAGAACAACGCACCTTAGAGGCTGCTTACCGGTTCTATTG
>JAISES010000097.1 GCA_031263965.1 Prevotella sp.
TAAGTTCTGATTTTAAACACAGAGTAAAAGGAGTAAGAGGAGTTCTTTATTTCATTATTTTTCAGGATAATATGAAATACTGTTTTCAGATAAAAATAAAATACTATTCTTTAATAAAAACTCTTTTAAACTCTTTTCACTCTGTGTTTTATTATAATCGAACCATGTAGCACTTAACAGCCCTGCCGCCGGCGGGGATTTATAGAGTCAGTTACTCCCGTCATTGCGAACAAAACGTAGTGGAGAGCAATCCTGAAATTGGGCGGTTAGCGGTAGGGGCAGTCCTTTGTGACTGCCCGAAAATACAACCGGATTGCATCGGGTAAATCCCCGCAATGACGGGAGAAATTAAACTTAATCAAGCCACTGACCGATACTCTTTACTAAATAGCAACTCGAATTAATTATTAGTTATATAACTCCCTGTGCGATCATTGCGCGTGCTACTTTCATAAAGCCGGCAACATTTGCCCCTTTTACATAGTTGATATACTCGCCGGCCTCTTTGCCATATTTCAGGCTTTGGCCATGTATGTTTTTCATTATCTGGTGAAGTTTCTGATCTACTTCTTCTTCTGTCCACTGTATGTGCATCGCATTTTGGCTCATTTCCAACCCCGATGTGGCTACACCTCCTGCATTGACAGCTTTTCCCGGAGCAAATAATGTTTTCTTTTCGATGAACAAATCGACAGCCTCGGCAGTACAACCCATGTTTGAAACTTCGGCCACACAAGTCACGCCGTTAGCTATAAGGGCGGCGGCATCTTTGTCGTTCAATTCGTTTTGTATGGCGCATGGCAGAGCGATATCCACTTTTTGTTCCCAAGGTTTTTTACCCGGATAGAATGTAGAGCCGGTATATTTTTCCGCATACGGAGCTACAACATCGTTGCCCGAATCGCGAAGTTCGAGCATGTATTCGATTTTCTCGCCGCTAACGCCGTCCGGATCGTAGATGTATCCGTCAGGGCCGGAAATTGTAACCACTTTTGCACCCAGTTCGGTTGCTTTCAGGGCTGCGCCCCAAGCTACATTGCCGAAGCCTGAAATAGAGACTGTTTTCCCTTTTATATCCAAGTTTTTAGCTTTCAGCATCTCGTTTACAAAGTATAAAGCGCCGAATCCGGTTGCTTCAGGACGGATAAGCGAACCGCCGTAATCGAGGCCTTTACCTGTGAATGTTCCTGTATTTTCGCGCGCCAACTTTTTGTACATGCCATATAGATAGCCAATTTCGCGCGTACCTACGCCAATGTCGCCAGCCGGAACATCAGTATCGGGGCCTATGTTGCGCCACAATTCAAGCATGAATGCCTGACAGAAACGCATGATTTCGGCATTCGATTTGCCTTTCGGGCTAAAGTCGGAACCACCTTTACCGCCACCCATCGGAAGGGTGGTCAAAGCGTTCTTGAAAGTTTGTTCAAATCCCAAAAACTTAAGGGATGAAAGATTTACGGATGCATGGAACCTCAGGCCTCCTTTGTAAGGGCCAATGGCATTGTTGAACTGTACGCGATAACCGATATTTACCTGGATATCGCCTTTGTCGTCTACCCATGCAACGCGGAATGTAAATATCCTGTCGGGTTCGACGAGACGTTCGATAATGCGATGCTTTTCAAATTCGGGATGTTGATTGTATACATCCTCAATGGATACAAGTACTTCTTTAACAGCTTGTAAAAATTCAGGCTCACCTGGGTGTTTTGCCTCTAATGTTGATAAAATGTTATCTATTCTCATGATTTAAAAGGTTGATTCGATTAAATGACTATACAAATGTATAAATAAAGAAGTATTTAAAATCATTTTATTATTGTTTTTTTTATGATATAAAACATGGAATAACCTGGGCGTAAAGCAATGGAGCTGAGTTAAATGATAGATTTATTTTGTATTTCCGATTAAAATGATAAGCCGTAGCAAAGCATGGAATTAAAATGTTATAATTCCCAAAGAAAGGTGTTATATTTGTCTCTCTGAAAAAAGAAGCGGTTATGATAAATATTTATAAAATAGCAAGTAAATTGAGAGCCGAATCGAAGCATTTGCCTATAAACAGAATAGAGCTTGAAGATGCCCTGAATACACTTATCCACAGGGTGCTTTTTCCTATCTGCGACCAGGAAAAGTCGCGCGAAAAAAAACTTTATTATTTTTATTCGGTTCTTGTCGAAAATATTACGGCCTTGCTGGATCGGAAGCAAGCCGAGGAAATTGTTGATAAGTTTATCGCAAAATTGCCCGGATTGCAAGATCAATTATACGAGGAAGCTGAGGTTTACTCGCTGAATGACCCTGCCGCCAAATCGGTAGAAGAGGTGATATTGACGTATCCCGGTTTCTTTGCTCAGGTGGTTTACCGGATATCCCATGAGTTTTATAAAATGAATACACCTATCGTCCCGCGCTTGTTTTCGGAATATGCCCACTCTAAGGTCGGCATAGACATAAATCCGGGTGCAGAGATCGGCAGGGCGTTTTATATCGATCATGGTACAGGCATTGTAATTGGCGAGACGACTGTAATAGGCGACAAAGTGAAGATATACCAAGGCGTGACTTTAGGCGCTTTATTTGTAACCAAAAGCCAAAGCAACAGGAAGAGGCATCCGACCATTGAAGATAATGTCGTGATTTATGCCGGAGCTACTATCCTTGGCGGAACCACCGTTGTGGGACACGATTCGGTGATAGGAGGGAATGCCTGGCTGACAAAAAGCGTAGTCCCTTATTCCCTGGTACAGCAAAATGCAGAGATCAGAATACATAATACTCTTAGCCCGAAAGGAGATATTCTTGATTTTAATATTTAAACAGTTTCTTAGCAGAATATTAGCAGATAATGGATTTTTAAAGCACCTGTCAAATTATTATTGAATAATTCTTTGTACTTTCGCAGCAACTAATCGATAGAATGTAATGGAAGAAGTACGAAAAAATCCTGTCTCTCTTATAAAAGCCACTTTCCAACAGGCAATAGATACTTTAGCTACTGATTATAACGGAAGTTCGCTGACGGACATTTTTATAGTAGTAGACAAGGAAAGCGGAGAGGTCGCATTTTATGATGATGAAGAAAACAAAGTTAGTGAGATTGTCGTATTCGATTGGGTAAATAAAGTGGATGAACTGGAAGATGAGGCCATTATCTCGGTACTCAGGGATGTGGCGGCACAACTGGACGATGAGGACAGGTTTTCTTCCCTCGATCTGTTTAAGCCTTTTTCAGTGAATTATTCCGACGATAACTTTTCCGTTATAGAAGAGCTCCTGCTGATCAATGAAGATTCAATTGTGAAAATCGACAACGACCTGATGGAGAAGTTTGACCGTGAATTCGACGAATTTCTTGATAAGTTGCTGAAAGAATAATCACCTTTTCTTCTTTTTTACAGACCAGCCAAAGCCTCCGATCTTATTGTCGGGTAGGTCGGGGGCATTGCTGCCCCTTTCCCCCCTAAGAACCGTACGTGAGAGTTTCCCCTCATACGGCTCAAGCAATTCAAAGTTTTTGTTATAAAACCGGCTCATTTTCTTC
>JAISES010000108.1 GCA_031263965.1 Prevotella sp.
TATTCAATGAAGATACATTCTTCATCGCCTATCAGCGCATATATGCCAAGCAAGGCAATATGACACCCGGTACTGATGGCAAGACTGTCGACCAAATGAGTGTTCAACGAATAGAAACACTCATTGAAAGTCTCAAATCAGAGGCTTATCAGCCCAAACCAGCAAGAAGAGTGTATATCCCCAAAAAGAATGGGAAGGAAAGACCTTTAGGTATCCCTTCTTTTGAGGATAAACTGGTGCAGGAAGTAGTCCGAATGATACTGGAAGCTATATATGAGGGACACTTTGAATATACCTCACATGGTTTTCGCCCACATCGGAGCTGCCACACTGCTCTCGCTCAGATTCAAGAAAAATTCACAGGTATAAAGTGGTTCATTGAAGGAGACATAAAAGGATTCTTCGACAATATCGACCATGACATCCTTGTGGATACTCTAAGAGAGCGTATATGCGATGAGCGTTTTCTACGGTTAATTAGAAAATTCCTGAAAGCTGGGTACATTGAACAATGGCGATTCCATAAAACGTATAGTGGAACACCTCAAGGCGGTATTGTCAGTCCTATACTGGCAAATATCTACCTTGATAGATTCGACAAATACATTAAGGAATACGCTGAAAATTTCAACAAGGGTGAAAGAAGGCGAATAAGCTCGGAATACCGCAGACTTAATAATAAGAAAACAAGACTTGCAAAGAAGCTAAAATCAATAACGGATGAATCCGTGAGGGACAAAATGATAACAGAGATAAAAGAAACGTTAGCACAAACTTTCATAACTCCTTGTCAAGACCCAATGGATACAGAATATAGACGAATACAGTATGTTAGGTATGCCGATGACTTCTTAATCGGAATCATCGGAAGTAAAACCGAGTGCATTAAAATCAAAGCTGACATTGCCAAATTTATGACAGAAAAGCTAAGATTGGAACTTTCAGAGGA
Source organism: Prevotella sp. (assembly GCA_031263965.1). Lineage (GTDB taxonomy): Bacteria > Bacteroidota > Bacteroidia > Bacteroidales > Dysgonomonadaceae > Dysgonomonas. Next base: position 950 of record JAISES010000108.1, read on the forward strand.
AAAGACTCTGATAACAAGTGCACACGATAAAGCTAAATTCTTAGGATACGAAGCATTTGTCCGTAACTGTAACTTTAGGCATAAGGACAGCAAAGGGGTTATGAGGGGTTATGAGGCGTTTCGGAAAAGGCTCGGTCATGCTACACGTAAATATGGATACAGCTAAAAATAAGCTGTTGGAATATGACGCTGTAAGAATGTCCCAAGAACGGGGAAAGACGGTTTGGAAACCCAAACCGCGCTCCTATATGATTGGTAATAATGTTGAAGACATAGTAGCTCAGTATAATACTGAAATAAGAGGATTCTATAATTACTCTGCCATCGCCAACAACATCTCCAGCATCGGAGGTTCATTCGGATACATAATGGAATACAGCCTGTATAAAACGATTGCCCAAAAGTTAAACTTGACAATGGTACAAGCCAAACTCAAATATCTGCGAGATAAAAAGTTTGTTGTGCCATTTAAAGACACCAAAGGCTCAACAAAATACAGAATATTCTATGATGGTGGCTTCAAAAGGAAAACTGCTTATAGGGAAAGTCTTGTAGACATAATCCCTAATACATGGCACGCCCCCAAACTTAGCCTTATGGAAAGGTTGAAAGCTGGAGTTTGTGAATTATGTGGGTCAAGTGGTAATATCATTATGCATCAAGTACGCAATCTCCGCCAATTAAAAGGGGATACACCGTGGAATGCAAAAATGTTAAAACATAACCGCAAGACATTGGCAGTTTGTGAATCTTGTAATCATAAAATTCAAAACAATGAACACTAAATTGAGAGATTCCAATGGAGAGCCGTGTACATGGAGACATGTAAGCACGGTTCGGGGGCAGGTACTTGAAAACCTACCGTCGAAAGACGGCAAGGCGTTGAGTGCCGAGCCTACTCACGTTATTTTTCCTGCACCAATCCGCTATGTCGATTTAGGGTCGGCAGATCTTCTCGCGGCAAAAGCGGACGGAACGGAAAACGTGTTGAGAGTGAAAGCCGCTTTAAGGGATTTCAGCCGGGAGAGTAATCTGTCCGTGATTACCGAAGATGGAAATTACTATACGTTCAACGTAAAATATGCGGACGAACCCGTAAAGCTGTCCGTTGAAATGACCGACTTCCTGCACGATGGGGAGGCGGTAAACCGACCGAATAATGCGCTCGCCGTCTATATGCAGGAGTTGGGGCAGGAATCGCCCTTGCTTGTCAAGCTGATTATGCAGTCCATCTACAAAAACAATGACAGGGAGATAAAACATTTAGGCAGTAAGCGTTTCGGCATCCAACATACGCTAAAAGGAGTTTATACCCATAACGGGCTGTTGTATTTCCACCTGCAACTGAAAAACTCGTCCAACGTGCCGTTCAATATAGATTTTATCACATTCAAGATTGTAGATAAAAAGGTAGCCAAGCGTACCGCTATTCAGGAACAGGTGATCTGGCCGCTTCGAGCCTATAACAATTTGATGGTGATAGGCGGTAAGCGCACAGAGCGAATGGTTTTCACCCTGCCGAAATTTACGATACCCGATGATAAAATGCTTGTTATCGAACTGAATGAGCAGGAGGGCGGTCGCCATCAGCGGTTCACGGTCGATAATGCTGATTTGGTACGCGCAAAGGTTATTAACGAACTGAAAGTAAAATAACCATGAGGCGGTTATTTTTTATCATGGCAGTTGTGTTGTGCCTGCTCTTCGCAGACCAGGCACACGCACAACGTCAGCTACCGGGTATGCGAGGCATACAGGTAACATCGGGTATGGTGGACGGTATCTATTCGTCCAAACAAAATAACGAAGCCGGATATTATTTCGGCGCGGCAATGGCGACTTATGCAAAGAACGGCAATAAGTGGGTGTTCGGTGCGGAGTTTATGGAACGCTACTACCCGTATCGGACGATCCGCATTCCGGTTTCGCAGTTTACCGCTGAAGGCGGTTACTATCTAAAAATCCTGTCCGACCCGTCAAAGACTTTCTTGCTGTCGTTGGGAGGCTCCGCTCTCGCAGGCTATGAAACATCGAATTGGGGCGAAAAGACCCTGTACGATGGTTCTACACTCCGGCACAAAGACGCATTTATCTATGGCGGGGCTATCACGTTGGAAGCGGAAATCTATCTTTCCGACCGTGTGGTGTTGCTCCTGACAGGGCGCGAGCGCATCCTTTGGGGCAACTCGACGGGACATTTTCATACGCAGTTCGGTATCGGGCTGAAATTTATAATCAACTAAGGGGCGCAGCCCCTTTTGTCTAACAAAATATATAGAAAACAAAGATGAAAAGAATAAAGAGTTTTTTCGGGATAACAGCGTGGCTAATGGCGATAATGCTACTGGCCTTAGCCTGTTCTGACGATATGGATATTAATAAGGTTTACGCATTTGATCTGGTTTGTATGCCAGTTCAGAAAAAAATCGTTCAGGGTGAGGTGGCTGAAATCCGCTGTCAGATCGTAAAAGAGGGAGATTATCAGGATACAAAGTTTTTTATCCGTTATTTTCAGCCGGACGGAGTGGGAGAACTCCGGCTGGATGATGGACGTGTATTGCTGCCTAACGACCTTTACCCATTGGAAAAGGAAACGTTCAGGATGTATTATACTTCTCATTGTGCCGACCAACAAGTAATTGACGTGTATATCGAAGATAATCACGGGCAGGTGGTACAAAAGACATTCTCGTTTCAGAATGACAAGGGAGGGGACGAAGACGAAACGGATAAAACTGAATAGGTATGGAACGCTTTTCAAGATTTGATAATTTTAGCGTAAACGATGAGAAATATACGCCAAATTATGCGGTTCTACCAATACTTAAGTATCTGCCGAAGAAAACAATCTGGTGTCCGTTCGATACAAAAAATAGCGAGTTTGTTCTTGTTTTAAAAGAGAATCAGTTTGATGTAGTTTATTCTCATATCAGAACCGGACAGGATTTTTTCGAGTATGAACCTCCTACATGGGATATAATTCTTTCAAATCCTCCTTTCAGTAACAAAGCAGAAGTGTTTAAGCGATGTCTGGATTTCGGAAAACCATTCGGGCTGTTAATGTCTAACCTATGGCTAAACGATTCTTCCCCAGCTAAATTATTCAAAGAAAATGAATTGCAACTTCTTTTATTTAGCAGGCGGATTCAGTATGACAAAAAGAACAGAATACCTTTTGGGTCAAGCTATTTCTGCTACAATTTATTGCCAAAGCAAATTGTTTTTGAGGAACTGGAAGTTGTAAAAGGACAGTACAGTAGAATGTACGGGGATTTTGAGTAATTCTAATATGAGTAAGCATCCGGAGTATTTCGGGTGCTTACTTTCATTCAAACAGACTATGAGATATATACTAATACTCTTTGTCGCCTTATTGCATTTGCCAGTATCGGGACAATTAGGCGATTATCTAAACAGAAAACGGGAGATAGAAAGATGTATGGAACAGGTTTGTTCGGTCAAGGAATTTCAGCGGATAGCGGATTCACTGAAACTTTCTATCGGCGAGCTATCGGACTATCCTGTGATTTTTCCAATTAAGAAACCAGAGCGTATTTCATCGGGTTTTGGAATGCGGGTTCATCCTGTTTACAAGGTGCGGAAACTTCATACGGGAATTGATATTCCAATGGCTAAAGGTGCTTCTGTCTATGCCACAGGTAACGGCGTTGTAATTCAAAAGGGGTATTGTTCGGGGTATGGAAATTATATCGAAATCAGGCACGCAGGAAGTTTTCGCTCGTTCTATGCTCATTTAAGCAAAACGATAGTAAACATAGGAGATTCGGTAGAGATAGCCCAACAAATTGCTTGTGTGGGTAGTACCGGAATAGTAACAGGCAACCATTTACACTATGAAGTTAGGAAAGGCAAATGCTTTCTGAATCCTATCGGATGGTGCTACCTGCTGTTTGAAATATGGAAAAACAAATAATTATACTTTGTACTGTTTTGAAAATATGTATATTTACGGACGTTCTAAAATAATAATCAGGTCATTATGAACTATATCGAATCAAACTTACAACCCGGAGAAGAGATAAAATATGTTGCAAAGCTGCATTTCTTCCTGTTCGTACAACCGATAGTATTACTACTTATCGGGGCTTTACTGGCATCAAGCCCTAAAGAAATATCAGTTATGACCCACTATGCAGGGTTGCTGATTTTATTTTTTGGGGTTGTGTCGCTCGTACAAAGGCTGCTTGTCAAAATAGGTTCGGCTTATGCCGTAACTAACAAGCGGGTGATACTTAAAACGGGCGTAATCAGCCGTAGGGCGGTAGATTTAGTGCTGGCAAAATGCGAGGGTTTGCACATCAAACAAAGTGTTTTAGGCAGGATATTTAACTTCGGAACAATTACGGTTACTACCGGAGGCGTTACAAGTTCATATCCGTTTATCGCCAACCCGCTGGCCTTCCGGCGTGAGATAAATACACAGATAGGATAGTGAGATGGGCAGTGAGCTGATGAACAGGTTGTTAAGTGTGGTTGTTCAGAGAAGCAATTTTTGGTAAAAGCAACGCATAGAATACGTCTGTTTTTCAATAATATATGCTTATTTCAGCTATGTTCCAGATATTTTTTCTATTTTTGCCCTCCTAAGAGAGAATATACGATATGATTCCATCGGATTTTTATTTTGAAGATACAGTAGTTGATTTTTATCAGAACTCAAATGAAGTTGAGGTGTTCACTCATGAGTTTATATGTAATATATTACCTGAAATTGATAATCGCACTGTACTTAGTTGGTTAGATGTCGGTATTGGTAATGGAGAAAAAATTGCTAAAATAATACCTTATATAAGTAATGAAATAAATTTAACCTTTCTAGAACCTAGCAACAGTTGGGTCAATGAACTAATTCTCACCGGCAATTTAGATGTAATAAAAGGAAAGACAACAGCTGTTGGACATTATAAAACATTTGAGGAATTTATGAACCAAAAAGAAAATTGCTTTGATTTGATTTCATTTATACATGTTTTATATAATAAAAAAATAGTAGATTCTTTATTTTCTTTTATTGATAATAAAATGAATATCACGAATTTTTCATTATTAATAAATGTAGAAACAGAAAACAATGACCTGTCTAAAATTAGAAAAAAACTGAATGATTCTAAATGGTATTCTCCTATTTCCCAACTTCCATACATAAAAGAGCAACTCAGAAAAAGACACATAAAGTATGTTGAATATGTATCTGAAGGAAAAATACTTGATGTAAACATAGAGGATGTTATAAACAACGAAAATCATTGGATATATCCCTTAATCTTAGGAGTTTCCAAAAAAGAATATGCAACAAAGATAAAAAATACAAATATTATCAATGCAATAAAAGAAGAATTATCTAAAATTAAGAACATAAACATAGAAGATGTTACCCTATTTTCTAAATCAATAAATCATGAGTAATAACAACGAAGATAAGTCTTTTAGTAAGATTATAAACGATCACAAAGAGCGTCATAAAGAAATATCAATAAAGAGAGAACTTCGAAAAGAACTGCTCTTTTTATCACGAATTATGATTACAATATTTGGATCAGTAATTGCCTTGATTTTTATTTTCAAAGAAGAAATAAAAGATATTTTCCCGGAGAGTAAGATTTTTCCCTTAATTATTTTCTTCGGTGTTGTTTTGTTTTTCATTTTTCTATTTTGTTATTTGACTAAAAAAATATCTGAAAGCCTTTCAAAAAATAGTCTCGATTTTCTATCAGAAATTGAAACAGCAGAACAAAAGTATGAAGAATTAGATCGGCGAATGAACGACTATCTTGAATCAAATAAAAAAATATCTGAGAATATAAAAAATGCTCCTATCTCTTATTTGTTATCATGGGAGGAGTCTATAAATTGTGAAAAAGAGGCTGATTCCATACATGGTATTACTTATGATTTAGCTTGGGTAAAAGATCAAGTTGATAATATTTTCAACAATTTGAAATCAAATCCAACGAAAATATATAAATATATTGTACTACAAAAGTCTGCAAGTAATTTATATGAAATTGAAAGAAAGGTTAGAGAAGTCATATCTCAAGATCCAAGTATGAAGCAAGAGATAAAGGATCGTTTTAAAATTAAATGTTATAATCCAAGAAATGGCTTTTCTTTACCACTCCCCAATGATATTGCATTATATGAAATAAAAGGGAAAAAGTTTTTAGTAATGAGTCCTCGACCTGTAGAAGAAACAATAAGAAATAGCAAGGATGAGAGCTATACTTATACTTCTTATGATGTTAGGTTTATAGACCAAATTCATGTTTATAGAGTGGAAAAGTGGTTCACTAATGTTTGGGATGAGTCTAAAGAAATTGAATTGGCAGATATTAAATTCACGTAATAAATGATTGATATAAATAATATTTCATTCAAATATTCCGATAGCAATTTTCAAGTTTTTGAAGATTTATCCATGTATATTCCAGACTCTAAACCAACAGCTGTTTTAGGGCCTTCTGGTTGTGGAAAATCTACACTTTTACGCTGTATAACAGGTTTCTTGAAAATAGATAAAGGGGAAATAAAAATTAATGGAATAGATTCATATATAATTAATAAAAATAAGAAAATAGGGTTTGCCTTTCAGGAAACAGCCTTGTTGGATTGGAAGAATGTGGAAGAAAATATATTCTTGCCTGAGACAATAGGTAAACAAGTAATGACTGCTGAAGAACATGTGTCTCAAATGCATTTCCTTTTAGAATTGATTGGATTAAAGAAGTTCAAAAAATACTATCCTTCCCAATTGTCAGGAGGGATGAAGCAGAGGGTAAACCTTGCCCGTTCATTATTTACAAAACCAGAACTTCTTTTATTGGATGAACCATTTGCCGCATTAGATTTGCTAACTAGAACAAAACTTGCTATTAATCTTAGAGAAATGATAGATAAGTTAACAACTCCCACAATACTTGTCACTCACAGTATTGAAGAAGCTGTCATATTTGCAGATAGAATTATTATCCTCAGTAATGCACCCGCAACTGTAAGAGAGATTATATCGAAAGATTTTAGAGTTGATAATCAAAAAGCATTGGAATCCCCTCTGTATTTGTCAACTGTTGCAAAGTGTAGACAATTATTACTGGAGGATTAGCGATGAAATTCCTGTACAAAATATCACCTGTTATATTTTTCATATTACTTCTGTTTTTATGGGAGCTTATCCCTTTGTTATTGAAAACTCCGACCTATGTGTTTCCGCGAATATCTGATATTTATTCAGCCGTTTATTCTGCGAGAGATGCTTTTATATCAAATATGGCAACAACTTTCTTTGAAGCAATTTTAGGATTCATTTTAGGATCATCTATAGGATTTATTACAGGCATAGTAATGGCTGAAAATATGTTTTTAAAGAGAATATTATTACCTTATGTGGTTGCATCAAATGCTATTCCTGCAATCGCTTTAGCGCCATTAGTTGTATTATGGTTTGGACATGGAATTGAGTCAAAGGTAATTCTTGTCGCTTTTCTCTGCTTTTTCCCATTATCAATAAATACATTTAGAGGGTTGTGCGAATATCCTGTGATATACAAAGAATTATTTTTTACATATGGTGCTAAGCCAAGAGAATTCTTGTTGCGATTTAAAATAAGGAATGCGTTACCCTATATATTTTCTGGATTAAAACTTAATGCTACTTATTCTGTTGTAGGAGCAATAGTTGCGGAATTTGTAGGAGCAACTTCAGGGTTAGGGTTTGGAATGCTTCAAGCATCATATAATATAAACACACCAAGACTCTTTGGTTATATTATAGTTGCTTGCTTTATGGGATTAACAATGTACTATTTAATAGTAGTTATTGAAAGATATAGTCTAAAATTAAAAAAATATAATCACGATGAAAAAGATTAATTGTATTTTTCTAGTTGGCATAATGCTTATTTGCTCTTTAGGTTTTCAGTCTTGTAAAAATAAGAGTGCTGAATCAAACAATATAAGCCTTAGACTTTTGTGGTTTCCTCACAGTCAGTTTGCAGGTTATATAGTTGCACTAGAGAAAGGTTACTATAAAGAAGTCAATCTGAATGTTACCTTACAACCAGGAGGACCAGATTTAAGCCCAACTAAATCAGTTGCTTCTGGTAGCGATGATATAGGAATTGCAATACCGAATCAAATTATAGCAGCTCAAAGCAATGGTGTTCCTTTGGTTTCTATTGCCCAGATGTTTCAAGATTCTCCCAATAGATATATCTTAAAAAAAGAGAATCAAATAGAGAATTTATCTGATTTAAAAGGTAAACCTATTGGACTTTGGCTAGGAGGAGATGAGGTGGAATTTATTTCTATGCTTAAATCTCAGGGTATGACTGAAAAGGATGTGAAAATTATACCTCAAAGTTATTCTGTCGTTCCTTTTTTAGAAGACAATTATGTATGTTCTATGGTAACACTATATGGAGAGATGAACTTCTTAGCTGCTCAAGGTTGGACGAAAGACAAATTTCAAATACTTTCTCCAAAAGATTATAATTCGGCCATTTATGGTGATCTTATTTTTTGTCGTGAAGATTATTTGAAAAACAACAAAGAGAATGTTAAGAAATTCCTTGAGGCATCTTTTAAGGGCTGGCAATATTGTATTTCAAACCCAGACGAAGCATTGAAGATCGTGCTTAATTATAATAAAGAACTGTCAGAAGATGAGCAGAAATTAGTTATGCAATCTATTATTGAGTTAATAACATCTGGAGATGCGCAACAGTATGGATTAGGTTACATAAATCCTCAAGTATTAGAAAATGCAGAAAGAATTTTATACGATTCTAAACAAATAGAAAATAGAGTAGATGTTAAAAAGACTTATGATGCTAGTGCCATAGAAAGTATTGATATAAGCCTCAAGAAAACAAGCAATTAATTATTGAGAGTTTTTGTGTAAATACAGAATACTTTACCTCTGAAGAAATAATCGACCGAAGGGGCGCAATGTTCCGTTCATACGAGAGGCTGGAACATCGGACACGGCTTTTTGCTTCTTTTTCTCCCGCATAAAATCGACTTATTCGCTCATGGAAAAAGAAGTGGGTGGAGTTTGCCCCACCCGTATCTAACAAGCCTCTGTAAATGGCATTTATAACCCATTTTCGACCATGTATTGCAGCCGTCCTGCCACCCACTCGATAGAGGGATTGCGTGGGTAGTGGAACGTCCTACGGCTTATATTCTCAATAATAAGCCGTTCGGTGCGAAGTTGTACGCTACGGCAGTCGGGGTCTATTTCGTGTAAAAGTTCCTCCAGTTGGTAATACTGTTCTTGCGTGGCAATTATCGGATTGCCGATATATGCATCTATTCTCATACCTCGCCGAATTTATCTATTTCACATTCTATTATTACGACCTCCGCATCATGGCGGTACAAGCCGTTTTCTTTGGCGTAGTCGATTGCTTTTACTTCGGTACTGAACACTCCGAAAAATACACGGCTTGCCTTTATGCGGTGTACGTCTGTCTGAAATAACACAAATACTGTTGTCATAATCGGGTGAAATTATGGAGCGGGATTTCTCCCGCCCCTGTTAGTTATTCGGTTTATACTGCTGTGGCTACCTCTGCCGTTTTGCCTTTCGGGGGTACGGTTACAAGGTGTACCGTTCCCGCTGTCGGGGTTGGTGTGGCTTTGGCGGTCTGCTTGGTACTTTCCGCTTTGGGTGTATCTTTCGGCTCGCCTTTGGGCTTGGCGGTTGGGGTGGCTTTCTTTGCCTTGTCTACCGTTATAGCCGTCTTTTCGGCTTTGGCGGGTTGCTCTGCCTTTTTTGCTTTGGCATCCGCTTTTGCCTGTTTCTCCGCCTTTTTCAGCCCTGCGATACGTTCGTCCAATCGGGTATTTTTCTTGCCGTAGTCCTCGGCATGGGTCGCCTCGATTTCTGCTGTTTTCTTGGGTACGTGCTGTTTGGCGAACGCTAACAATAACCCGCCTTTCGTGTCGGCAACGGTCGCCGTCCTGTCGGTCAGGTGGCTATACAGATAGTCGCGCCGTATCACGGTCTTTTGTTCTTCGGTAAGGGTAGAGGCGATTTGTAGCTTTTTCTCGTCCGTCAATCCGTAATAGTCGTTTTCTTTCAAGCCTATGGCTTTGTAATGGCTACGGCGTAATTTCGACAGCATGAAAAAGTACATAGCTGTTTCCTCGTCTGCGGTAAATGCAGATTGTGGCAGTTCATCGGTGCGCAAAAGTTCCTTTATTCCCTCGGCGGTTTTTTCCGCTTGTAATTCGGTGTTGCGTTTCTTCTTGGCGGTAAGGTCGGCGATTAACTGCTCGTTGCTCTTGGTGTCTTTGCTTGCTACCTCTTTGTAGTGGAGCGTTACCGCATCCCTCGAAATATCGGCATAGACACGGATTTTTCCCTGTTCTTTGAGCGCATCGAGATTTTGTACTTTCTTCTCGTACTGCTCCCGCTTCTTGTCGTACTGTTCCTGTGCCTTGTCGAAATCTTCCGTTTTTTTGTAGTCGGAGGCTTGCGGTGCGGTGGGTGCAGTCGGGTATCTGTTCAGATTATAGGTGTGTACGTTCTTAAACTCATACCCGCCTTTTTTGATAATCTGCTTTGCCTCGCATCCGCTACTGTATTGGTCGCTGATAAAAACGAGTTTCGGGTCGGCAAGGGCTATAGCTTGCGCCTGTGCTACGAGATAAGCCGTATTTTTGGCATCGAGGCACTTTTTATCTGCACATCTTCCGCACCCGCTGCCTGTGGCGAACAGGTCGAAGTTTGTCGAGTTGTGCGGACATTTCAAACATGGGGTTTTATCGAAAAGGTAGTTTTCGAGATTGTTTGTATAACAGTTCTGTATTTTGCCGTCCAAAACTCCTGCGGAAATATTGCACCATTCGCCCTGTCCGTCCTCGCCTAAACGGTCTTTCAGTATTTCAGCCTGTATTTTCTTATCGTACTTGCTTATCACTATCCCCGCCGATGCAGTTAGCTTACCCGCTTTTACGAGTTTAGCAATGTCTTTAATGAGTTCGCAAAGTTTCAGCGTTTGGTAAACGTGTTTTTCGCTCTTGCCGAATTGCAGGGCGAGGGTCTTAATATCGTACCTCTTTGTGTCGATAAGGCGTTTGTAAGCCTCTGCCGCCTCCATTGGTGGCACATCTTCCCTTTGCAGGTTCTCAGAGATTGAAAGGTCATACGCCTGTTCGTCCGTTACTTCCCGCACAATGCAGGGAATTTCTGCGAGTTTCAGCATACGGCAGGCACGGAAACGGCGTTCCCCGCAAATGATTTCGTAATGCTCGCCTTTCTCGCCCTTACGCCGTACTGTAATGGGCTGTATCAGTCCGTGAACGGAGATACTTTGCGCCAACTCTTTGAGTGCATCGGCATCGAACGTCTTTCGGGCGTTGTAGTTGCTCGGCTCTATGAGGTCGGCAGGGATGTTTACGGCTTTCTTTACGCCATTTTCGGGGGTTCTTACCACTACTGCGGTAACTACTTCGTTTGCTTTCTCGGTTGTCTGTACTGCTACGGCTGTGCCGCTGTTCTTAATTGCTGTCATGATTGTAAGTATTTGAATGATTATTATTTGTTGATTTTAGATTGTTTCTATTACCGTTATCGGCGTATGCTTTGTTAGCCACTCTTTAATATGCTCCATATTGTATTCGGAAGTAATAATGGCGGTACGTTCATCTATTGGGGTAAATCGGGAACTTTCGTAATTATCAATCCATTCTTTCAGATTGACCGTTTGCCAATTCGTGTAATCATTGGTAAACATTCGGTTAATCTCTTTTATGGATTGTGAGAATGTAACTTTGATAGTTTCGTACCCCTCGTCTATGATTGCCAAATGTCGGAGTG
>JAISES010000124.1 GCA_031263965.1 Prevotella sp.
AGCAGTTTATCGGCATCGTCGGGACTGATAACGACCGGTTCGAGAGAAAGAGGGCTTACCTCCAATTCTATCTTCGAATTCTGAATTATGTTCGTCCGGGGTATAGACTTGGTTTTATACCCGAAATATTGGAAATGGATAATATTCTCACTATTCTCCGGAATCCTGAACTGTCCTTTTCCATCGGTATAGGTGAATGCCTGAGACGATGAACCGTATTGTACAATAACATCAGGAACAGGTTTTTTCGTATCTTTGTCCACCACCGTTCCTTTTATATAGATTTGTGCCGGCAAACCCATACAAGAAATCAGTGCGAATAAAATGATTGCAGCTCTGTAAGAAAACATAAGAATTATTTAGAATATTCTTCGGGTGTAATTTTTATCTCTGCAAACAGGGAACCATCCATTTTGTAGTAAGCATAAGAGATAGTCATCTTGTCTTTGCGCAGTGTTTCCAATTCTTCTTTTCCTTCGCGTATCCCCATCGACAGGGGTAGTTTAGTACTTCTTACAAATTCTTCAGCAGATATGGCAGGTTCCTTTGTCCAGGTCAATACATAGCGAAACTCTTTATCCGACACAGCCTCTACCCTGTCTACACGTATACCTCCCGGAAAGACCTGAGGCATGCCTGCATTCATTTTGGCTGCAAGCTTGACATATTTATCTTTGGCAGGCTTGGCGCCGGTTGTGTTTTCTACGTTTTTTGTACCGTCTGTTTTATTCTTCGATCCGCAGCTTGTTCCGGCAGCAATGATCATCAAACTGCAAAATGCAGTAAATAAAATCTTTTTCATATCTAATGTTTTACCAACGATAAAGATACTTATTTGACTGATAAACGCAATTTATCGCCAAATATTTTAAAGAAACTTAAAACTTGACGTCTATAAAGAAGCCGGCAAACAACAAAATGTTAAGAAACATAATCACCCAGGCTATACCGTAAAGCAGTATCATTGCACTATTTATAGCCCACCCGATAAGCATGGAAAAGAAGGTGTCGGAAAATTCAGAAACAGCTTCTTAATCTATATAATAAAATATGCGTTAGAAATTAAAAAAGCTCTTAAGTCCTTTAACTCTTATCTTTTTTTATATCTTCGTAAAATTAATTTATAACTCTAATTTACAACTCTAATTATGAAACAGACAAAACTAATCCTATTTGCCGCCATTTTGGTATCGGCCTTATTCTGGTCGTGTAAAGATACCACACAACTAACAAACGCTATCCCCGCGGATGCTATTGTTGTAATACATGTCGATACCAAGTCTTTATTGACAAAAGCCGACTACAAGCCTTTCGACAATAAACTTATAAAAGAGGCTTTCGAGAAAGAAAAAAACAGAGGCAGCGAGCGTAACAAGGCTATGACTGAGAAAATGGAAGAATTCCTTAAAGATCCAAATTCGTCGGGAATAGATTTAATACATGACTGCTACATGTATGTCGGAAGTACGTCGATGGGCGTTATTTGGGGAATGAAAGACGTGGGAAAATTTAAAGAAGTCCTGACCAAGACCTTTGACGTGCCGGAAGAAATGATTAAAGAAGAAGACGGTATATCTACGGTAGACCTGTCGAGTATGGCAAAAATAGGTTGGGCTAAAGATAAGGTGCTGATCATTACCGCTTCTACAAGTGCCATGTACGGATTTGGAAACAATGATGGGCCCGACTTGATGGAGCTATTGAAAAAACAACTGAAACAAACAGAGAAAGAGAGCATAAACGCGAATAAAGCCTTTGCAGAATTTGTAAAAGACAAGAAAGATATCTCGGTCTTCTACTCTTACAGTAACATTCCGGGGCTATGGGGCAATATGGCATCACGGATGATAGGAGCCTTTAACAATCAGTTCACCGATGTATTCGGCAAATTAAGCGATCAAATTAAGGGAGTAAATGCGGCAGGCTTTGTATCTTTTGAAAAAGGAGAAATTGTTACCGAAAGTAAATTCTACTACGACTCTCCCGAAGCCGAAAAAAGGATTGCCGACCTGAGCGGCAAATTAACGCAAGAGCTCAAAGGCGATCAAATAAAATACCTTGCTGAAAAACCGCTGTTTCTGGCTGCTATGGGCATAAACGGAGGCGGTATATATGATTATCTGACCGACCTGGGTTTAATGCAATTGGTTGAGGATATTGCCGGTTCAAATTTAAACGAAATGGGTATCGATTTGAAATCCCTTATTTCTAATGTCGACGGAGACATCACCGTTTCTATCAACGGCGTAAAAACCGTAATGAAAAAGAGCTACTACAGTGACTACGAGTATCCGTCTACAGAGCCGGAATTTAGTGTGTTTGCAGACCTGAAGGATGCCAAGCCTACATGGGATCTTATTAAAAACAAAGTGAAAGAAGTAGCGGCTAAAGAAGAAATGACCGATTCTACTCTGGTTGAGATCGATGAAAACACTTATTCTTTCAAGATGGACGAAGGCATGAAAGGGTATGCCGGTATAAAAGGCAATACTATTTACATTACTAACAGCGAAGCCATTTATAAAAACATAAGTACTGCAACGGACGGCAAAAATGACTTTGCTTCGTTGGCAAAAGGCAAAACTTCACTTATATTCGGTAGTCTGGGCTCGTTAAGAACAATGTTGGAGGATGAACTTCAGAGTAATGCCGGCGCTCTTGAACTTGCAACCAAAGGATTTGACCTGTTAGGAGATTATAGCTTTGCTTCAGATAAAAACTTGAACAGCAAAGGCAAAATCGTTATCAATGACAATAGCGCCAACAGTTTGGCTGTAATTTGTAAATACATTGACAGCGTAATAACTTATGCCATCGAAAAGAATCTGTAAAAGTACAGTCGTACAAACTAAAAAATATGAATAGGATTTCTCTCAGAAACACGCTGCCGGAAGCGTTCGCCGATAAGCCGGACACAGGATCGGAAGTGTGGAATAAAAATATTGATTTCGAAAAGGGACAATCTTATCTTATAAAAGCCGGATCAGGCTTGGGAAAAAGTTCACTCTGTAGCTATATCTATGGCTACAGAGTTGATTTTTCGGGGCAGGTCCTTTTCGACGATACAGAAATAAGAAACATAAACCCAAAACAGTGGGACGTTATACGACGCAAACATCTGAGCCTTCTGTTCCAGGAGCTGCGTCTTTTCCCCGAACTGACCGCTA
>JAISES010000150.1 GCA_031263965.1 Prevotella sp.
AACAATATTGGACGCTTTGGCTAAAGCGTCCAATATTCTGAATCCTATGTTGTGGCGGGTATATTCGTATTCTCTGCCGATATTACCCAAACCTACAATCAAATATTTCATATTAGTTAAGAGTTGTAAGTTATAAGAGTTTCAATTCGGAACCTATAACCCATTATCTCTCAGCCGTTTTTGGCAGCAAGACCTCTGGCGGCACGAGTCAATTGAACGCGACATACAACGCCGTTCTTAGCATTCAACAATTCCAGTCCGTCAAAATGAAGATCTCCTACTTGTATCGATTTTCCAAGAGCAAGGCTTGTAACATCTACATGTACTTTCTCCGGAACTTTGTCATAAAGAGCTTTCACTTTCAGTTTACGCAAGTCAAGAGACAATTTACCACCAGCCCGTACACCTTCTGCAAGTCCGTCGAGGATTACAGGCACATCGATAACAATAGGTTTGTTTTCGAATACATGAAGGAAATCGAGATGAAGAACAGCATCTGTTACTGGGTGAAACTGAATATCTTTAAGGATGGCCTTATAAGTCTCTTTACCGACTGTCAGGTCTACCAAAAAAATCTCGGGAGTATAAACCAACTTACGCACGTCACTGTTTGTTACGGTAAAGTGAATAGCTTCTGCCCGCTCCCCGCCGTATATTACAGCCGGAATTTTGTCTTCTTTACGAAAATCCCTGGTTGCTTTTTTACCTGTCGCCTCTCTTGTTTCGCCTTTTAATTCAAATGTTTTCATTGTTTAATTTTAAAATGTGTTACTCAAATTAAGAATTGCTTCTCATTCCCATCACACGTACGGGCTTATAAAAGCGGTGCAAAGATAGAAGAATTGTTGTTATTTTCCTAATTTTTAAGAACAAAACGCTATCCAGCCATCAAAAAGACAACCCGATACATAAAATACCTTAAGAGGACTGGTATGGAAGTGTTATTTTGATATTTTTTTTGTGTAAAATAAGTTTGTTTATTCACGAATACTTTCTTCCTTTGTCTAATAATTTTGATTTAATATACTATCATACTATTGTTATCATAGAATAAGTAATGCAAAACACAATTAACATCAAAGACGTCAATGACATAGTCATACGTTTTTCGGGCGACTCGGGAGATGGCATGCAGTTAACGGGTACCATTTTCTCAAATCTTTCGGCAATCTTTGGAAATGAGATCGCGACCTTTCCGGATTACCCTGCGGAAATCCGCGCTCCGCAAGGTACGTTATCCGGAGTTTCAGGATTTCAGGTACATTTGGGAAACAAAATTTACAACTCGGGGGATCTATGCGATGTGCTGGTAGCAATGAATCCTGCGGCGCTCAAAGTAAATGCCGGGCATTTAAAGCCCGATTCGGTTATTGTAATCGATACTGACTCTTTTCAGAAAAGGGATTTAGAAAAAGCATTATTTACAACAGACAGCCCGTTTACCGAACTGGGACTTACATCGCAGCAAGTAATATCCGTACCGATAACCGGTCTGACCAAAGATAGCCTGGAAGGAACAGAACTGGATATGAAATCCCGTACAAGAAGTAAAAATATGTTTGCTCTTGGATTAGTGTGTTGGTTATTTAACCGTCCGCTGGATGTAGCAAACCATATGCTGTCTGCAAAATTTGCTAAAAAGCCGTCGCTGGTAGAAGCAAACCTCAAAGTGCTGGCAGACGGGTTCAATTATGGATACAATACCGATGCCTCTATATCATCATACCGCGTAGAAACGGTCGATGTAGAAAAGGGTTATTATCTCGACGTTAATGGCAATACCGCGACTGCCTACGGACTAATAGCCGCAGCCGAAAATGCAGGACGCCAATTGTTTTTAGGATCATACCCGATCACTCCTGCGACTGACATATTGCACGAACTTGTAAAATTTAAACAGCTAGGCGTAAAAGCTATTCAGGTAGAAGACGAAATTGCCGGTGTTTGCACCGCTATTGGAGCCAGTTTCACCGGATCATTAGCTGCTACTTCGACATCGGGCCCCGGTCTGGCGCTCAAGAGTGAAGCCATAGGGCTGGCTGTAATGGCAGAGCTTCCGCTGGTTGTTATAGACGTACAGCGCGGAGGTCCGTCAACAGGACTTCCCACAAAAACCGAGCAAACAGACCTTCGTCAGGCTCTTTACGGAAGAAATGGAGAAAGTCCCATTGTTGTGATGGCTGCCGCTACTCCTTCCGACTGTTTTGATATGGCTTATTGGGCCTCAAAAATTGCATTAGAACATATAACCCCTGTTATTTTGCTTACAGACGGATATATTGCCAATGGCGCGTCGGCATGGCGCATCCCCGATCTGGATAAATATCCATCCATTACGCCTCACGATCAAACTCTGGTAGATGAGGGTGAATGGCGCAGCGCCTTGCGCGACAATGAAACATACGCCCGCTATTGGGCGGCGGCAGGAACCCCGGGATACACCCATCGCATAGGAGGACTTGAAAAGGATTACGATTCGGGAGCAATATCTACCGGCGCAGCCAATCATCAGAAAATGGTAGACACCCGGCAAGCTAAGATAGATAATATAGCCAACTATATACCCCAATTGGAACTTGTAGGCGGAGAAGACTCTGAGCTGTTGGTTGTGGGATGGGGCGGCACATACGGACATCTTCGCGAAGCAGTAGAAAAAATGAACGAAGCCGGACAAAAAATAGCCCTTGCGCATTTTCGCTTTATTAATCCGCTACCGGAGAACACGGCGGCGATACTTGGTAAATTTAAAAATATAATTGTAGCGGAACAGAATAACGGACAATTTGCCGGTTATCTGACAGAAAAAATTCCGGGACTGAAAGTTTCCCGTTACAACAAAGTAGAAGGTCAGCCATTCTCTATACATGAGTTGATCGAAGCATTCACTAAAAAACTAGAAGAGTAAGCTATTATGGATACAAATTTTAAAACGGCCCCATCTTTTTCGGCCAAAGATTATAAAAGCGACCAATATGTACGCTGGTGTCCGGGGTGCGGAGACCATGCCTTGCTCAACTGCTTACACAAGGCAATGTCGGAATTGAGTATCGAACCTCATATGACTGCCGTTATATCCGGTATCGGATGCTCCTCCCGTCTGCCATATTATATGAATACATACGGATTCCACACTATACACGGACGCGGAGCTGCAATAGCAACAGGCGTAAAGACTGCCAAACCGGAACTGTCGGTATGGCTGGCGACCGGAGACGGAGACTGCCTGGCTATAGGTGGAAACCACTTCATACATGCTGTACGCCGCAATGTAGACATCAACATACTGTTACTCAACAACAAAATATACGGACTAACAAAAGGGCAGTTTTCCCCTACTTCGAACAGGGGATTTGTTTCGAAATCGTCCCCATACGGTACCGTAGAAGACCCTTTCTATCCGGTGGAACTGGCATTGGGCGCACGCGGAACATTCTTTGCCCGCTGTATCGATGTTGATCTGGCTAATACAACGGAAATCCTTGTAGATGCCGCAAAACATAAAGGCACATCGGTAGTGGAAGTGCTGCAAAATTGCGTTATTTTCAACGATAACATTCACAGCAACATTGTAGACAAAGCATGGAGAGCCGAACGCACCATTTTGTTGAAACATGGAGAAAAAATGCTGTTCGGAACAAATAACGGTAAAGGCCTGGTCATGGACGGATGGAAGCTCAAAGCCGTTACAATAGGTCAGGATGGCTATACAATGGACGATGTGCTTGTGCATGATACCGAATCCGGAGATGGCGTTTTGCATCTTAAACTGGGACTCATGGCTCCGGAAAACGGACTTCCCGTAGCTTTGGGTGTTATCCGCGATGTAAAAGAACCTACTTATGACGAAGGTGTAGCTGGTCAGATACAAGAAGTTCAGGCTAAAAATCCGATCCGTAAGTTGAAAGATTATCTGATGACAAAGGATGTTTGGGAAGTAAAATAATAGAATATCAACCAATTACAAAACGGGCCTAAATAAAATTAAGCCTGTTTTGTTTTATATTTACTATAAAAATACTATCTTTGCATCACCAAAACGTTTGTATAATTCATGATAAGCATACATACAAACGAACGAACTAACAAATGGAGGGGGTATCCGAGATAAAGGGGTATCCTTTTTTTGTGCTTATGTATCAAGTATTACTTACTAAGAAACTATAAAAAGAAAAAAAATGAATGAGAGAATAAAAGGCGGGCTACTGGTCTTTTCAGGAGCAGTCAGCTTTGGATTATTATCTACAATTGTAAAATTCGCTTACGGTCAAGGCTATACATTAGGAGAGATAACCGGAACTCAAAGTTTCTCAGGAATGGTTATACTTTGGGTTCTTTACATGATATCCACAAAGGTAAAAAAACAAGATAAAGACATTAATAAAGACAAAAAGGAACCTGTCGATAAAACCAAATGGTGGAAAGTATGCATCGCCGGAACATTTACCGGACTTGTAGGTATCTTTTATTATCAATGCGTGAAACTTCTGCCTGCGTCAATCGCTATCATCCTATTGATGCAATATCTTTGGATAAGCGTACTGATCGAAGCGGTTGTATTCAAGAAAAAACCTTCCCGCAAACAGCTTTTGCTGCTATGCATTGTTTTAACCGGCACGCTTCTGTCCGGAGGGCTTTTCAGCAGCACTATAGAACTCAACCTGAAGGGAGTGCTGTTTGGACTATTGGCTGCTGTAAGCTATGCTATATTTCTTATGACCAGCGGACGTATAGGTAACGATCTGCCTGTACTAAAGAAAAGCGCCCTGATGATTACGGGTTCTTGTATAATGACCTTTATCATTTTCCCGCCATTGTTCTTTTTCAACGGGATTTATCTCAGCGGATTGTATTTGTGGGGATTGAGTCTGGCACTGTTCGGAACGGTTGTCCCTCCATTTTTCTTTTCAATGGGAATACCACGGGTAGGGGTATCTATAGGGGCTATCCTTAGCGCCGCCGAACTTCCGGTAGCAACTCTGTCGTCGGCTTTAATACTTAAAGAAAATGTCGATATAATTAAATGGATAGGTGTAATCCTGATACTTTTGGCTATTGTTGCCACTAATATAAAGACAAAAAATATAGACGCGGAAGCCACAATCTAAAGAATTATTTTACCAGCCGTGATAATTACGGGCATAATAGTAGTCTATTGTGCCTTGTTTTATCTGCAACACAATATTTTCTATTTCAGCATCCTTGCCATCCGGTTCGTATTCTACCTTGAGGCTATTACCGAACAATCCGGCAAAGGCATTATATACTCCGGCTTTAAAGCTGCCTAACAATGCTTTGACAATGTTGTATGAAGATGTGTTACATTCGCGGTCTACGAGTTTTATCAGAATCTTACCCTGAGCTTTAGTCATCTTTTTCAACTTAGGCTTATACTCCGACGTCATAAATTTCTGCACATCTTCCAGATATTTTTGCCGTTCTTTATCTGTAGGCAAAGTCTGCATATATTCATAGGTTTCGATAACCGCTTCTGCTATTTTACGGGCATACGGATATGTTATCCTGACATCACGCACAAGCTTCGTATAAGCCTGCCGCTGTTTCTCATCCTTGAACTTCATCGGAGCAAAAATATAAACAGGATTTAAGTTGAACATAGCAATAGTATCTCCCGTTCCGGATATAACAGCCATATCCCAGTAAGTCTTGCGTTCTGTCTGGCAATTCACCGTAACAGCGATAAAAGACATTAGAAATACAATGATTATTTTCTTCATCCTTACTCCGATAGCAGCGTCAAATATACGAGAAAATCAGAAATATGAATATTAAATTACAATAATTTAATTGAAGCCTTGCAGCTTAGAAAAAAAACGCACCCCTTTGAGATAATATGCAGCCAGGAGGCTCTTAGGATATATCGTTCCGGGTCTGGCAACCACTGTCTTGCTCAAGTTTTCTTGTCTTGCCCGACGATATGCGGACCTATTATTATAGAAATCCTTATGCGCTCTGATTACCTCCCCGGCATTCGCATACTTGCCCGTAATAGCAAACTGGAACGCAGCTATGTAATCGAGTATCAACCGGATAGACATCGTTCTCCTGAGATGTTCCTGAGGCAGGTTCTTATAAAGCATCAACAAGTTATTTCTAAAGTTGAGATACGTTTTGCGCGGACTCTCCTTTTTTAGCGTTGCCGCACCAACATGATAAACACCGGATGCAGGAAGGCAAACAATACGTTTGCCTCTACAATTGAGTCTCCAGCAAAGATCGATTTCTTCCATGTGTGCAAAAAAAGAAGCGTCGAAACCTCCTGCCTCGAAAAACTCTTTTGCACGGATGACCAGGCATGCCCCTGTAGCCCAAAGTATATCCACAGGCTCATTATACTGGCCGTAATCTTTTTCAACATTCGAAAATATACGTCCGCGACAAAACGGATATCCGTATTTATCGATGAAACCACCCGAAGCTCCGGCATATTCAAAATATGCTTTATTTCGCTGAGCCCTTATTTTGGGTTGAACGGCTGCTATATCAGGATTCTTATCCAGGTGTTCAATCATCGGCGGAAGCCAATTATCCGTCACCTCAACATCGGAATTTAATAAAACAAAATACTCGGCGTCTACTTCTTTTAAGGCCCTGTTATAACCATCGGCAAAACCGTAGTTCTCTGATAATATGACACGCGTAATCTGAGGATACACAGAAGCAAGAAATGCAATGGAATCGTCTGTCGAACCATTATCAGCTACAACAATCCCGACATCCGGCAATGAAGAATACCGCATCACCGAAGGCAAAAACTCTTCGAGCAATTTTCTTCCGTTCCAATTAAGAATTACGACAGCTGTCTTTTTCATTTATGAGGATGTTGCATTTCTTGTACTTCCCTGCGCGATCTTTTCCAACGTTTATGAGTCCACAACCAGTAAGCAGGTTCTCTCAATATTGTTTTTTCCATTGCCCGTATATAAGTCTCTGTTATCTTAAATCCGGGTTCTTCGGCAGGATTATTACTTATCAGTTTTATTGTCGCTTTATAATATCCCCTGCTCTCTTTTTGCACATCAAGATACGTTACGGCAAAGCCTGTTTTCTTTGCTATACGCTCCACACCTGTAAATACGGCTGAATCCTGATTCAAAAAATCAGTCCAATAATGAATATTGTTAATCGACGGCAACTGATCGGCCATAAAACCGATCATTGTTTGTTTTTTATCCCTGCGCAATTTGACTATCGTGCGTAAAGTTTCGTATCGAGGTATTCCCAAAGACCCGAAACGACTTCTTATTTTAAGGAATAAATCATCAAAGGCCTTATTTTTCAAAGGTTTATATATCTGAGAAAGGACAATATTTTCTTCGTCTTTAAAATTAAGGTTTATAGATGTTACCCATTCCCAATTACAATAGTGCCCAAGAAACATTAATACGGAATTGCCATCTTTCATCAGTTCGTTAACCTGTTCCATATTTTCAAACTTCATGCGCCTGCTCATTTCCTCATCGGATATATGCAACAGCTTGATAGTTTCGACAAAATAATCGCAAAAATGATGATAGAATTTTCGCTCGATTAAACGAAGTTCCTTTTCCGGTTTTTCGGGGAAACTACCGGAAAGGTTTTCCCTAACAACTTTAAGACGATAACCGGCAACTATATATACCCAAAAATAAAGGATGTCAGACAAGACATACAACAGCCGGAGCGGTAACAACGCATGGAGATACGTATAGCTGTATATTATATAGTATAGTATTTTATTCATCTTATTCTCAACCTTCGACAAGAGCAGTCTTTATACTGTTAAACTCACCTAAAGTAATCATTTTTATTTCATTTGCCTTGCTCGCC
>JAISES010000204.1 GCA_031263965.1 Prevotella sp.
AAAAAGAAAGTGTTACATTTTCCGAGTTGGGATCTATCCTGAAAAAAATACATCCCAGATATAAACCACGTCGATATGGCTGCAAGACATTGAAAGAAATTTATGAGAAACTGGATAAATACGAGGTTGTAGAAGCGGAAGATGCAGTTATGTGCAGGAAACAAGAGGGAATCATAGCACCTTAATAAAAAGTAAAAGACCTCCGATTAGCGGACTTATTGGGCTACTATTCCATGACTTGTTAAATGAACGGGAAAAAGTAAGAAAAATCGTGTCTGATGTTTCTTACTTTGTGCTGAAATGAAATAAATAATAACTTATGATTTTAATTCCGTAACGTATAACAGTGGATATGAGTTTGTCTGTTCTATTTTATCTATATGAAACCTCGTATTCCTCTTAAAGTTGACTTGATATTCCGGGATAGGAAGATCATAGATGGGATATATACACTTTGCTTGTGTTGCTTCTTTTGGTAAAGGAGTTATTAGCCAAATTATTTTTGTTTCTGCAACACCGCCAAGGTCATGAGGAGTAACAGTAAGATAGTAATTTATTTCAATTATTGAATTTTCGGTATAATCATCTATATTGCTATATGTATCAAATCTACCTAAGCATTCAAAATTAGCAGGAGGAAGTTTTTCCAGAATACCATCAAGCAAGGAAGAAAGAGCGGATTCCAACTCGTTTGGCGTTCTCATTTCAATATAATGTTGTTGAAATATTGAGGTTTGATTCCCACAAAACATTAATATAATTAAATACTCAATATCTGTAATTCCGTATTTTACTAACTCTTTTCTTTTATTTTCTGGGATGCTAAACCCATTGGTGTATTGCGATACTATTCCTGATTCAGTATCAGAATAGAGCATTTTTTCTATTTGTAATAATTGGTCAAGAGTAATCACAGTTGTAATATTTGCCAATTTGAATTATACAAAACTTTTCATGAATGCTGTTGTTAAGCGAATTATAAGGTCAATCTCTGACTGTGAGTATTCGGCAGCATTATGTTTAACTTTATTGTTTTGATACTTTGCATAATAATCAAGTAGCTTATTGAACATATTTATAAACTCAACGGACAGTCCTTTCTCTTTCTGATATTTAGCAACTTCTGGTAATTGATTTTCCAAAGATTTTTGGTTGCCTAAAACTTCTTTTAGAAAAGTTTCCAATGTCAATCTCATATCATCCAAAGCATTTCGTTGGTATGTTTTTAGTTTGTACTTTTCAATAACTTCATCGTATATCATATTTGAAGCAGGATAATCACTTAACCAGTCTTGAACTTCTATTATTTCTGTCTCTTGTGTTAATAGAGGCGTTCCAATGAAATAACTTTCAAGTAATGCTACAACCTCTTTTTGCGTTTCTTCAATACTATACACCCGATTAGGGTATATTGTCAGCGTAGGGTTATTGCTTTGACTATCTGTTATATTTGCGGTTCTAACAGAACTTAACGTATCGACTTGTTTCTGAATATCTTTAATAGCAGAAGTATTTCGTAAAAATACTTTTAGATATTTCTTGTTAAATGCTTCTCTAATTTCAGTATCAAAATTTTTAGCCATATTGGAATTGATATAAATTTTTCTGCAAAAATACCCATAAAAAAGCACCTGACAAAATTGCTTGATAGGTGTTTTTCAATCAATTGTCGACAATCGCTTATTTACATCTGAAATGAAGCAATCTGCACATTTATCGCTTGCTTGAACCGAAACGGATTGGCAACATAATAGTAGCAGTTGGTAGCTCCGCCCGTAGTAACCACGATGGAGCCACACCCGAAGATACGTCCTAAAATATCCTGTGTTATCTGAATGCCCTCGCATTTAGCAAGTACCAGTTCCATCGTCCGGCGGCTGATTATACCTGTCTTGATAATAACCCGCCTGTTTGTAACGGCATAGATTGAGCCTATTTTCACAAAGACACGCTGCACAAGTGACACCAGTCCTAAAAACAACAGCGTTACACCTAAGTAGTGCGTTATGCTGACACTATCGAAGTAGCACATCAACCCGATACTGAGTAACAGGGCGGGTTGCAGGAACAGGAAGATGTGTATTCTCGCCCGAGATTTCACTTCCTCACCGGGCTGTAAGTATGTTGTAAGAAATTTCATATTGTTTATTGTTTTGAGATTATTTCTAATAGGCAGTAACACCATTCTTTCGGGTTCAGGAAGCGGTTGTCTTTCCTTACCTCGTAATGAAGGTGGTTACCTGTCGATACTCCCGTACTCCCGACACAGGCAATTTGAGTAGCGATAACAATCGAATCGCCTACATTTACCAGCGTTCTGCTTAAATGCGCATAAAACGAACGAAAACCGCCTGCGTGTTGTATCTCTACAAAATACCCATAACCCGAACAGTATCCTTTGCGGGTTACCACCCCGTTGCCTGTGGCATGCACAGGCGTACCCTTAGCCATTGGAATATCAATTCCCGTATGGAATTTCCGCACTTTGTAAATGGGATGCCAGCGCATTCCGAAGCCTGATGAAATACGCTGCGGTTTCTTTACCGGAAAGATTATGGGATAATCACATAGCTCGTCGATAGATAGTTGCAATGAATCGGCAACGTGCCGGAACTCTTTTACAGAGTAGGTCGGCTGCATACATTTCTCTATTTTCGATTTTCTGTTCAGGGAATCATTTGGCTGCCCCGATACGGGTAAATGCAGCCAAACGATGAAGATCATTTTTATGTATTTCATAATTCATCTATAAATATAGTAAGTACCCGAATTGCTCCGGGTACTTTACTCATTCACCTTCTTTTCCCCATAGTTCTACGTCTGTCGGGGCATTATGCAGCGAGTATGCTATCCATAGCCAGCAAAGGGCATTGAATATGAAACAGCTACACAGTATCATCGTCTGATGCTTGTTCGTTATCCTCTTCGGAATCCTTTTCCCCGCTGTCATTCTGAAAACTGAACGACACCTGAACCACCTGCCCGAAGCTATCTTCGATATATACATCTATTACCTGTTGGTCGGTACAATGCGAAGTGTAGTACATCCTGAACGTCTCCTTTTTTAATAGATAAAGGTCGTTTGGCAGCAATACACGCCCATCGTCCAATCGCAGTTCCCCTTTACCGTCAGGTTGGAAATAACGGATAAAAAACTTCGTATCCTGATAATCTCCCTCTTTGACTAACGTACAGCGGATTTCTGCCGTTTCTCCCTGAACGATTTTTTTCTGAACCGCCATAGTAACCAGATCAAATAGGTAATCCTGACGAATATCCATATCGTCGCTACAGGCTAAGGCCAGCAGCATCATAGCCACCAGCCACGCCGTTATCCCGAAAAAACTTTTTATTCTTTTCATTGCTTTTTGTTTTTAATTGATGATAAATCGTAATCCGATTCCGAATTGTGTGTGAAATTTCGATACGTCCGACCCGAACAGGATACGTTCGCGCCCGGTCAGGAGCAGCACTACACGGTCGGACAGGTACGTTTCCACTTCCAGCGTAATTGCCCCGCCATACACAAAACGGTCGCGGTTTTGAAGCGTAGAGCCGTCAAATAGCAGCGTGTCGCCCCAATTCACCGTTTCGTAGCCTGCCACCGCCGAGCCGCCCAGCGAAAGGAAAAAGGTCTTTGACGCATCGGAAAGAATATTCAGGTAATAGCCGCCTTCAGCGGTAAACTGCGCCACCGGAATACGTG
>JAISES010000253.1 GCA_031263965.1 Prevotella sp.
TTGTCATTCTCATAATAACCGCCATCGAACAGTATTTTCAAAGAGCCGTTTTCATAAACCATATTCCCCACATAATCCGTTGTAGCTACAATATCATAATTAGCATCCCCTGAGGTAGATCCCACAACAGGGGTATAATTCATATTCGAGGAACTCTTATGCACCACTTTCAGTTTCTGCCCCCCTGCTGAATAGGTATAATATGTTTTACCCACTGTATTGATATTCTTTACAGCCAACTCCTGCGGTAAATTTAAGGAATTATACTTGATTCCCAAAATCCCTTTGTGAGAATCTGTAATCATCGCTCCATTGGCATTGTAGGTATACAAACCGTTTTTATCCGTATAGTCCCTGAAATCCTCCGAATCCGGAACCGGCGGGGCTGTTGCGTTATCTACCACTTTGATAAGCTGATTCCCTGTATAGGTCATCGTCAGGTTATCGATCAGTCCATAAGGCGTATTGCCTGTTATTTTCCCGCTACGGGTCAGGTTCATCATATTGCCGTGCCTGTCGTAGACAAACAAACCCCGCCAAAAATGTTACCTTAATCTGCCATTCTCATTAATTACAAATCGCAATCGCATTCTAACTAATACGTCAACCTTTTGTCCTGAGCATATCCCAGGTTCCCATTTGGGTGAAGATTGAACAATTTTGAGTATCTGTTTTTCTTCTTCTGTACAATCTTTTACATATTTATTAAATACCCTTGCGCCAATCAAACGTCCTTCTTTGTCAATTACAAATCTCAATCTAACATCAAGCTGAAGCCCTGCTTTTTGAGGATCATCAGCATATCTTTTCATAATATATCTCATGAGATTATTGTCTACATCTTCTGAAAACATTGGCATCTCATCAACATTATTATATACATTCTTATTTGTAATAGAATCATAGTGAAGTATTGATTCACATATATGCTTATTTTGAGAATGGATATTTCTACTACATGAGAAGAAACAACAGAAAGTAACTAATAATAAAAATATGTGAAACTGTTTACACACATTACTAATAATCACTATTCCAATAGTTATGATAATATTCTGCTGCTCTTTTTTCATATTCTTCCCTTGCTTCATTTTCTTTTTGTTTAGGTATTACTCCATAGCCTTGCATCTGTTTATATATGGCATTTATTAAGAATTTAAATTGACCTGAAGTTATACGATTCATCCCTGAATATGAATTATATAATTCCTTATAACTCTTTCCATCAATTTTAGTTTGACCATAGTTCATAACATTTTTATGGATATCTTTTGCGGTTGTAGATGTCGAAAAATATTCATAGCCGACTTTTGTTACTTTGGTGTCTGATATAGATGGTGTATTCGTGACATCCCCTAAATTCAAAGTATGAAAAAGTTCATGGGTTGCTGTTTCTCCAAATTCAGTCATATCTCTAGCTGCATTGACATTCAAAGTAAGAAGTCCTCCAGTAAACAATCCTGCGTCCATACCGCCTTTTGATGCATCCAAGTAGATACTTGGCGTAAAACGGTTAGGGTCTGTTCCTCCATCAAAACTCATAGATGCAGATATTAAACCTCCGGAAGCTTCCATAAAAGTACTATTTAATTGAGCACTAATTGCTGCTTTATATGCATCAACCTGAGCTGTTGTCAAATTTAGATTTGAGGCTACCGAAAAATTTACACTGAGAGTTACTGTCATCGTTCCATTAGCATTTACAACAATACCCCATTCTTTTCCATTAACATCAACTAATCTTATCGGATTATTTCCACAATACGCATACGGACTAATGCTGTAATACTTCTCCGCCATCGGATCTACCGTAGTAAACCGACCTATGGCTGGTTCATAATACCTTGCCGAGTAGTCGTACATATTCAGCCCGTGCATTTGATCCAGTTCTTTGCCGTTATACTTGTACGGCTGTTTGCCCTGTTCTTGGGTTGTGCCTTCCGCAAATGCCATCCCAAACGGATAGTAGTGATTCTTCTGTATCACTGTTCCGCTTGCATTGGCTACAACCCTGTTATTGCCCAAGTGGTCGGTCAGGTAATAATGGTAAATATTGCTTTCAATATAACCGCCATCAACTAATATACGTTTCAATGTACCGTTCTCATAAATCATATTGCCTGCATAATCGGTTATCCTGATATCGGTAGTCTGAGCGCTGAATGGAGCCGTTGCCATTACCGCAGCATTCTGAATATTCAAGTCGGTCTCATGAATGACCTGTAGCTTAACACCCGCCGCCGAATACAGATACCTGGTACGTCCCGAAACCGAAGGATTGGCTATCTCCATCTGCCGTGGTAAATTTAGCGAATTATATTGGATTGCGGTTATACCTTTATGCGAATCTGTTGCCATTGCTCCATTTTTATTATATGTATATGTAGCATTGCTTCCTCCATAATTCTTGAAGTCAGCCGATTCGGACAGGGCGAAGTTGGCTACGGCATCGGTTACTTTGGTCAGTTGGTTGCCTGTATAGTTCATCGTCAGGTTGTCTATCATTCCATAAGCTGATGCCGTTGTCTTGCCGTAACGTTGCAGGGTCAGCATATTGCCGTGCTTGTCGTAGGTATAGGTTGCCTGATAAACAGGATTGGCAGGGTTGTTTACGTTGTAGGTTTGTATAACCCCGTCTTTCAGATAGCTGGCCGAAGTAATGCGCGACAGGTTGTCGTATTCAAAGGCATATCCCCGTTTATAGGTTTCATTCTGCACCTGCCAGCTCATAGCTGATATATTGCCGTTATACTGTGCTATACTGCCGCCGTAAGATTCATTGTAATACAACGTCTGGTTAAACAGCGGGCTGCTAATGGATTTCGTCCACGAGCGAATATTATAGGCATAGGTGGTATTCAGGCTATCCTGACTGCCTTTCCTGTTTGTCTTGAGCCTGCCCAATTCGTCATAAGTATTTTCTGCAAGGGTAACCTGTGGTTTGACGGTTGTACCGTCCGTCAACTGGTGTGTAGTGGTTAGTAATCGTCCCGCATGGTCATAGCTGTAGGTATAGACTTCTGTTTGAGTGTTCTTGCCTGCCGCCGAATGGATATGCTTGCGTTGGGTGGGTTGCCCGGTGAAGTTATAGGCGATGTATTCCTTTTCCAGTCCTCCCGTTAAGTGGCTGTTGCCCTTGGTTTGGATCAGCCTGCCTCGGTTGTCGTAATACATCACCGAATAGAGGTAGGTTGGAGCTATTGTGCCGTCAGGGTTCATCTGGGCCGTCAAGGTTCCAGTAAGCATTCCTTTGTTTTTGTACTTGTTGGCTTCGGTATAGTCAGTACCATACCATGTGCCATAACCTGATTCGGAGTTATATTCGGTCCCCGAAGAAGGGATTTCTGCCATTCCCCTGAAATCGTAGTTGTCATAGTAATTGACCGACAGGATAACAGGCGTATTGGTAAATGTCTTATTAATACCATCGACCTGTATATTGTAGCGTTTGTAGCTGCCGCTACTTGCATATACACCCTTCACTACTTTGTTGCTTACAGGGATGGTTTCCTTGCAGATACCTGTCAATACCACCCTTCCGAAGGCATCGGGGATAGAGAATGTCCATTCTTTCGGACTCTTGTTGTATTGCTCCCCGTCCTGAGAGAAAATCAGACGGTCGGCCTTGTCATAGACATAGTATATCCATTCACATCCCGGAAGCTTCTTGGCGATGCAGCGGTTACGGTGATCGTACTTGTAGAGATAGGCTAAATCTTTCATTGTCGCGGTTGTATCCGTCCATGTGCCGTTATATTGGATCAATACTTTCGAAGCCAAAGGCGGAAGAACAAAACACAGATTACCAAAGTCGTCATATACATAATAGGTATCAAGGGATGTTGTGCCTTCTACTTGACGGGTAAGGATTAGCTGTCCCAACTTGTTCTTGAACTCATAAGAAGGATTTCCATCTTCATCCTTTGTTTCTGTTACATAGAACTGTGCATCAGGGCTGAAGCCATCCTTCTTTACTTTTGTACTTAGCCCTGTCCCATCTACCGTAAATAATGCACAAGACAATACTCCTGATACGTCGCTATTGGTCTTATAGGTTGTCTCTATGGCTTTGCCGCTGTTATGCCAATCTGCACCCGGATCCATCTGTTCTAAAATACGGTTAACAGGAGAGTTTTCATAAAAAGGTTTGGAATAAGGATTGTTATCATTGTATAATTCTTTAGCACGACTCTTTATAGCTGAATTTTGAAAGTATTTACCGTTAGTTGTAAATTCTGCCGAAAG
>JAISES010000313.1 GCA_031263965.1 Prevotella sp.
TATGAATATAGCACACAAATGAGTCAAACTATGGTTTACCTCGCTTTTACAACAATTATGCTACATAGAATAATAATTTAAATAAATTCAAACAGTTTCTTAGAAAAAACAATTAATAATCAGGCTTTAGCCAAGCTATCGGCTAACGGCTAATAGCTAACAGCTTTTTTATAATATGAAAATACTGATATTCGATAACTACGACTCGTTCACATACAACCTTGTCCATCTGGTAAAAGAACTAGGATATACCGATGTTGACGTATACCGCAACGATAAAATAAGCCTCGGTGATGTGGCTAAATACAACAAGATCATCCTGTCGCCGGGACCGGGCATCCCGTCCGAAGCAGGCTTGCTGCTTCCCCTGATAAAAGAATATGCAGGGAAAAAGCCCATACTAGGTGTTTGCCTTGGACATCAGGCCATAGGCGAAGCATTCGGGGCAAAGCTCTCCAATCTGGAAGACGTTTACCACGGAGTGGCAACGCAGGTCAGTATCGTAAAACCCGATTATCTCTTCGATGGACTGGCAGGCGAAATAGAAGCGGGGCGTTACCATTCATGGATAGTAGATCCGAACGGACTGCCCGATTGCCTCGAGGTAACAGCCATCGATAGCAAAGGGCAAATTATGGCTCTCCGCCACAAAGAATACGATGTGCACGGCGTGCAGTTCCACCCCGAATCGGTACTGACCCCGGCGGGGAAGGCGATAATAAAGAATTTCATTGAAGACAAAGATTTTTAGAAACTGTTTGAATTTTAGCGAAAAATATTATTATTATCCCGTCATTGCGAGAAGTGCAACGAAGCCCCTTTGCTTCCCAAGGGGGAAAAGACTTCCTCTACTTTTGGGGTGGGGCTGTTAAGTTCTGATTTTAAACACAGAGTAAGGGGAGTTCTTTATTTCATTATTTTTCAGGATAATATGAAATACTATTTTCGGATAAAAATAAAAAACTATTCTTTAATAAAAACTCTTTTAAACTCCTTTCACTCTGTGTTTTATTATAATCGAACCATCTAGCACTTAACACCCCTGCCTTTTGGGGTGGGGTCATTGGATTGCTTCACTATGTTCGCAATGACGTTCATGGTAAAACGTTCTCGTCATCGCGAGGGTTTACCCGAAGCAATCCGGCTATATTTTTTCGGGCTGCCACAAAGGGCTGCCCCTCCCGCTAACCGGCCAATTTCCGGATTGCTTCACCTTTCTCCCTCCCGTCATTGCGAGCCTGAAACAACATTCGGCAGAGCGAAGCGGAGCCAAACTAAAAGAACTCAGCAGAATCATATAAAAAACAAAGCACCGGCAAAATTTGCCGGTGCTTTTATTTAAGAAACTAATTCCTTATTTTTTGCGTTGAACGCGGTTCCATCCGTATACAGCTTTTTCACCGAGTTCTTCTTCGATACGGAGCAACTGGTTGTATTTTGCCATACGGTCTGTGCGGCTAAGCGAACCGGTTTTGATCTGGCCTGAATTTGTCGCAACTGCGATGTCGGCAATTGTAGCATCTTCAGTTTCGCCCGAACGGTGAGAAGTTACGCTTGTGTAACCGGCACGGTGAGCCATTTCGATAGCATCCAATGTTTCGGAAAGCGTACCGATTTGGTTTACTTTGATAAGGATAGAGTTAGCACATCCCGTTTCGATACCTTTTTGAAGGAATTCAACGTTTGTAACGAACAAGTCGTCGCCAACAAGCTGAACTTTGTCGCCGACAGCGTCGGTCAGTTTTTTCCATCCGTCCCAGTCGCCTTCGTCCATACCGTCTTCGATAGAGTCGATAGGATATTTTTCAGTCAGTTCTTTCAAGAATTTAACCTGATCGGCAGCTTTGCGTTTAGCAGCTTTCTTGCCTTCAAATTTAGTATAGTCATATACTTTGGTTTCTTCATCGTAAAACTCAGAAGCAGCGCAGTCAAGAGCAATTGTAACATCCTTACCGGCTTTGTAACCGGCAGCTTTGATTGCTTTAAGGATCGATTCCAAAGCGTCTTCCGTTCCGGCAAGAGCCGGAGCAAAACCTCCTTCGTCGCCCACAGCAGTACTAAGGCCGCGGTCGTGAAGAACTTTTTTCAACGCGTGGAATACTTCAGCGCCCATTCTCAAACCTTCCTTGAAAGATTTAGCGCCTACCGGACGGATCATAAACTCCTGGAACGCAATAGGAGCGTCGGAGTGAGATCCACCGTTGATGATGTTCATCATCGGTACAGGAAGGGTGTATGTGTTGGTTCCGCCAATATAACGGTACAAAGGCAGCTCCAGGTAGTTGGCAGCGGCTTTTGCCACGGCAAGAGACACACCCAGAATAGCATTAGCGCCAAGTTTCGATTTTGTCTTTGTTCCGTCAAGCTTAAGCATAGCATGGTCGATACCTCTCTGGTCGAGAGACGACTCGCCTTCCAACGCAGGAGCTATAATTTTGTTTACGTTATCTACGGCTTTAGTTACGCCTTTACCAAGATAGCGTTTTTTATCACCGTCGCGAAGTTCCAAAGCTTCGTTCTCACCGGTAGAGGCGCCAGATGGAACAGCGGCGCGTCCCAAGATACCGCATTCAAGCGTTACATCAACTTCAATTGTAGGATTTCCTCTTGAATCCAAGATTTCACGCGCGAAAATTTTCTCGATTCTCATTGTTCTTATTGTTTAAAATATGAAATAATCTATGTCGTTTTTGGTTTGTTAAATTTGACTGGCAAAATTACTTCTTTTTCTTGTATTTAACCAATTTAATGAATGGAAAATATGGCTTTTGTATTTTTTTATATGGAAGTCTTTTCCACCGGATACCTTCCCTCTTTTGACTAATCAATACCAAAATAATGAAAACAAAAAGCACCGGCAAATTTTGCCGGTGCTTTTTTATTTCAATCACCTTGTTCTTACCATGCAAACAACGGATAATCTTTCATTGTCGCGTTTACTTTTTCACGAACAGCTTTTATCGCCTGTTCATTCTCCGGAGAAGAAAGAACAGTATCTATCATTTCCACAATTTCTCCCATCAATGGCTCTTTAGCTCCACGCGTAGTAATAGCCGGCGTACCGAAACGAAGTCCCGATGTAAGGAACGGGCTGCGGCTATCGAAAGGAACCATGTTTTTATTTGTGGTAATATCGGCTTCTACAAGCACCCTCTCTGCCAGCTTGCCGGTCAGTTCAGGGAATTTAGGACGCAGGTCTATCAGCATAGAGTGATTATCCGTACCTCCCGATACTACTTTATATCCTTTGTCGATGAACGCCTGAGCCATTACAGCAGCATTTTTCCTGACCTGTGCCTGATAAACTTTATAGGAAGGATCGAGAGCTTCAGCAAAAGAAACAGCCTTGGCAGCTATTACATGCTCAAGCGGCCCTCCCTGTATTCCGGGAAATACAGCAGAGTCGAGCAATGCCGACATCATGCGCGCCTCTCCTTTCGGGGTTTTCTTTCCCCAGGGATTTTCAAAGTCTTTTCCCAACAGGATAGCTCCCCCGCGGGGCCCGCGCAGCGTTTTATGAGTAGTAGTAGTTACGATATGCGCATGAGGCAGCGGATTGTTCAACAATCCGGCAGCTACCAATCCGGCAGGATGCGCCATATCTACCATAAAGATAGCTCCTGTTTCGTCTGCTATTTTGCGGATACGCGCATAATCCCAATCGCGGGAATAAGCCGATGCTCCTGCTATAATTACTTTCGGTTTTTCCCGACGGGCTACTTGCTCCAATTGCTCGTAATCTACTTGTTCTGTGTCCTGACGTACATTATACTCGAGTGCATGAAACATCAGACCGGAAAAGTTGACAGGCGAACCGTGCGACAAGTGTCCGCCATGCGATAAGTTCAACCCTAAGAATTTATCTCCGGCTTGCATACATGCCAGAAATACGGCTGCATTAGCCTGTG
The DNA here is from genome assembly GCA_031263965.1 of Prevotella sp. Taxonomy (GTDB): domain Bacteria; phylum Bacteroidota; class Bacteroidia; order Bacteroidales; family Dysgonomonadaceae; genus Dysgonomonas. The sequence goes on from JAISES010000313.1 coordinate 3,909, forward strand.
CTCCCGAGTGTGGCTGTACATTAACCCACTCTGCGCCGAATATTTCTTTCAGACGGTCGATAGCCAGTTGCTCGCTTAAATCTACAATTTCGCACCCTCCATAATATCTTTTCCCCGGATAACCTTCAGCATATTTGTTGGTTAAATAAGAACCCATAGCTTCCATTACCTGTTCGCTGACAAAGTTCTCAGATGCAATTAACTCAATACCTTTCAATTGTCGCTGATGCTCTCTTTCGATAATATCAAAAATGGCAGTGTCTCTTTTCATAAGCAGATTGTTTTATTAATGAGATAAAAATAGTATCCGCAAAGGTAACGATTATAATAATCGGACGATAAGCTTTACGTCAAATTTATTCTTATAGCTTTGTAACTGATGTTACGCAACACCGAAAAACAGTATCATCCCATATTCTTTGTTTTCTGCGCGCAATCGAAGATTGCTTGCGTTCCTTTGCCCTAAGCAAAAGGAACCAAAAATGCTTTGAGCGCCCGCTTCGACTTTCTCTTTCGCGTCATCGCGAGGGTTTACCGAAGCAATCCAATTGTATCTTTTCGGGCAGTCACAAAGCTGCCCCTACCGTTAGCCGCCCAATTTCCGGATTGCTTCACCTTTCAGGCTCTACCCAATCTCCGTTTATCTTGATAAGTTCCACTAACCTTTCCACAGCATCTTCCGACGGAATATTTTTCTCTATCAGGTTTTTCTTTTTATACAAAGAGATTTTACCTTTTTCCGCACCTACGTATCCATAATCAGCATCTGCCATTTCGCCCGGCCCGTTGACGATGCAGCCCATCACACCTATTTTCAGATGTTTGAGATGGGATGTCGCACCTTTTACCAATGCTACTGTGGTTTGCAGATCGAATAGCGTGCGTCCGCAACCCGGACAAGAGATATATTCTGTTTTACTTGTACGAACGCGTGATGCCTGTAAAATGCCGAACATATAAGCATCGGCATTTTTTAAAGGAATCGCGCCTTCATTTTGCAGCATAATTCCATTTCCAAAACCGTCGAGATAAAGCGTGCCGAGATCGGCGGCAGCTTTTATCTGAAGGTCTTCCGTTGCGTTTTCTGTATAGCGGCGGTTGAAGACAACAGGCGTATCGCAGCCATTGATCATCAAAGCATGAACTAATGCCCGTTGCTCTCCGAGTCCGTTTATGTGATCGGTAGAAGCAATAAGGACTATTGATTTGTCTGATTTCAACAGGTTTATAATATCTTTATCCAATTCAGGATACGATAACTTTAAGAATTTTACAGATGCAGGATTCTCTTTTATCCCGTTCCGGTTTGATGTATTGAATAAAGGATATGTGTTTTTCCCGCCTTTCCACCCTTCAACATCTATAACGGATGGTATCGCGCGCGGGGCAGCGATTGGCAATTCTTTTCCAACATAGATGTAATCGGGCAGGAAATGGCTGTTCAATTCAAAATTTCCTTGCGAACGATCCGATATAACTACCGGCAGATTGTCTCCTCC
>JAISES010000351.1 GCA_031263965.1 Prevotella sp.
TGGAAAGTGAAAAGTCCGGAGGCCTTGTGTTGATAGTATGTACATTTATTTCAATCCTGGCAGCTAACTCAAGCATAAGCGGTCATTATCTTTCTATATGGGATTTCCATGCAGGCGGACATTCTGTCGCAGACTGGATAAACGATGGTTTGATGGCTGTTTTCTTCCTTTTGATCGGACTCGAACTAATACAGGAAGTCCATGAAGGAGAGCTTTCGAGTATAAAACGTGCCATGCTGCCCGTTTCGGGAGCTTTTGGGGGAATGCTCATACCGGCCGGAATTTATATGTTCTTCAACTTTGGCGCCGGTACTCATGCAGGGTTTGGAATACCGATGGCTACCGACATTGCCTTCGCACTGGGTATCCTCTCATTATTAGGTAGCCGTGTGCCAACATCACTGAAAGTTTTCCTGACGGCTTTGGCCGTTATTGACGATCTCGGAGCAATTATCGTCATTGCCGTTTTTTATACGACGTCGCTATCCTGGGCTAATCTCCTCATCGCTTTGGCGATATTCATTGTGTTGCTTGTCTTGAATAAAAAGTTCCATATAAAAAATATGATCCCATATATTACCGGAGGCATCGTCATGTGGTATTTTATGCTTAATTCGGGTATTCATGCCACTATTGCAGGAGTATTGCTCGCTATAACGATCCCTTTCACAAAAGGAGATATGAAAAGCTTATCGAATAAATGGCAGCACGCCCTGCACTATCCTGTTGCCTTCATTATACTACCTCTGTTTGCATTGGCGAATACGGCAATAGTGATAGAAGGTAGCTGGGACCAGTCTGTTGGAGAACCGTTTGCCCTGGGTATCCTTTTGGGGCTCATCATCGGCAAGCCGCTGGGCATTACCTTATTTAGTTATATATCTGTCAAATCGGGACTATGTTCGTTACCCCGGAACATAAAATGGAAAGAGCTCTCAGGCGCAGGCATGCTGGGAGGCATCGGGTTTACGATGTCCATTTTTATAACATTACTGGCATTCAAAGGAGACATGCATTATATAAATGAATCAAAATTAATGATATTACTTGCATCACTCGCATCGGGTATTACCGGATACATCCGGCTGAATTATGTACTGAAAAAAGAAAGGAGATCAATATAACATGTGGCTGGCTCTTGCTTTTGTTTCGGCATTTTTTCTGGGTTGTTACGATATATGTAAAAAGAAATCAGTTGATGGGAATGCCGTAATTCCGGTCCTGTTTCTGAACACCTTTTTTTGCGCCGTATTACTATCCCCTCTTGTCCTGATTTCAGCCTTTTCACCGGATATATTATCCGGCACAACCGGATACGTTCCGTCAGTATCATTAAAAACCCACGGCTATATCTTCGTAAAATCGGTAATAGTCCTTACTTCGTGGATATTCGGATATTTTGCCATAAAGCATTTGCCCCTTACCATTACAGGGCCGATAAATGCCACCCGCCCCGTAATGACCTTAGCAGGAGCATTGCTTATTTTCGGGGAAAGGCTTAATATATATCAATGGGTTGGGGTTATTATAACCATTGTTTCATTTTTCCTGCTATCCCTATCCGGCAAAAAAGAAGGGATCAGCTTCCATAAAAACAAATGGATCTTCTTTATGATTCTTGCTGCAATAGCCGGAGCCATAAGCGGGTTATATGACAAGTTCCTGATGCAGCAATTCAGTTCTACCGCCGTGCAGTTCTGGTTCAACCTTTACCAATGTCTGTTAATGTTCGTTGTAATGATCCTGTTATGGTATCCGAAACGCAGAACGACAACCCCTTTCAAGTGGCGATGGAGCATTGTGTTAGTATCGTCCTTCCTCACCATTGCCGACTTTGTCTACCTCTATGCCCTGACAGACCCCGATGCGATGATTTCCATCGTATCCATGGTTCGCAGAAGCAGCGTACTGGTCTCTTTCGCAGGAGGTGTAATATTCTTCCATGAAAAAAACTTAAAAGGAAAAGCTATCGATCTCGTTTTAATAATCGTTGCGATGTTTTTCCTATATTTGGGGACTAAATAGATTTTATATAAAATGAAGAAAATACTATTCGCCATAATACTTTTAACAATTACAACCAATATTGCGGGGCAGGATCTAAAAAACATAATCCAGTCTATGCCCGAAAGTATTATTTATGGATTGGAAGCAAGCGAAAAAAATCTCCTCGCGGCAGGACTGGAAGATACTGCCCGATTGACTGTGGACAGGGGCAGGTTCGGGAAAATCACAAGGCTTTCGGTATCTGCGGACTTTGCATCATTTAAAACCTCCGATGCGGGAACTGTTGAGATAAAGCTTTTATCGCTGATCAATGATTCCCGGATCATATGCGTGATAAAAACAGTATGCGCGGGAGCCTGCGACAGCCGGTTACAGTTTTATACAACAAAATGGATACCTATCAACCGGGGAGATTTATTTCCTGAAAAAGATAAAGATTGGTTCATAAGGCCTGACATAGATAAAGACAGCCAGGAGTTTAAAAATGCTTATGCCGCATTGGATATGAATCCAATAAGGATGAAACTATCCCCTACAGACACATCATTGATGGTATATTACGATATAAAAGAATATTTAAGCGAAGAAGATTATAAAAAAATAGAACCTTTTCTTTTAGAGAA
>JAISES010000241.1 GCA_031263965.1 Prevotella sp.
CCGTCTTTGATCTTATGAATCAATCCTTGCCTTACCCAGCCGTTTACTCTCCCCGTGCCGTAATTTTCATAGCACTGGCGCAAGCTCATGTAGGGGCTTATTACACCGGCAGAAACCAGCGCCTGCACAGAGGCGACATTCGCTGCATCTTTCAACAGGTGCGCAAGTTCAATTTCGGACTGCGGAAGGGTTATATATTTCGTTCTCATGATTCATTTGCTTTTTGAATACTCTCCGGCTCTTTCTTTTCTTCCGAAAACATCTTGTTTAACTCGCGAAATATAAAGGAAAGTATATCGTCGTCCACGTCATATCGAACAATGGGATGCATTTTCTTTCGGCAAAGTATCGTCAGAATATCATGATGCGCTCTGCGGTACAGAATGTTTTCTCTGTGTATCTCCAATACATCAGCTAATGAATCCGGTATATTTGCCGGCCTCCGGAAACGCATCACGTCATTAGCCATCTGACCGGTCTCCGTCAACTCCTTCTTTACTTCGGCTAACGCATCCTTAAATCCCGATGTGTCGGCGCTGATTTCTATCTCTATCTTCATGATTCTGTTATTTAATTATTTCAGTTCATTTCCGGTACGGTAAGCGCCGGATCATTCGCTTCTTCTCCCCATTTGGCAACTACCAGGTAACCCCCGTTTACCGGCCGCAGGACGATTGGGTCTAAGTTCTTTTGGGGCGTCCTGAACATGGATTCCGGGGCGGCAATCATAAGGCCGGAATTTGAGTTTTTATTCATTGTGATGTTTGACATTAGAATATCTTCTTCGAGTACGCCTTTACCCTTGAAGGTTTTTACAGGCTCTGATTCGGACAGGTGTGTTTTGCCTTCATATTCATGCCGAAAGTATTTTAAATAATAAGAATGAGGTGCGATATAGTATGAAGACCTTCCTGTCTCTCGCTCATGTCTTTCCCTGTCTCTTTCGATTTTTAATTCTAAGTCCTTATCATACACGGAAAGTGTGTATTGGAATGTATCATCCGGTATATCGGCATCTTCTATTTCGTCAAGCCAGTATTCCATCTCGAACAGTTTTTGTTCCGGTATATCACCGACGTATTCGGACACGGATTTTGCGACAAGATTGTATTTTTCGCAAATCTCGCCCAGCTGTTTTTGGGTAATGAATTTGATGTCAGGATATTTTTCCCTGTACTTTTGTGCAAATTCATGTGCCGTCCGTTGATTTTCGAGAAGTTTCAGTTGATCTTCCCTGTCTCTGTCGAATCCTTCAAACTGTATAACTTCGCTGCACCGGCTAAAGCCAAGCTTTTTTAACCGTTCTGCCTTTTCCTTAATCGCCTCTTTTTTCGGAAAGTTATCTTCCCGAATCACAAGCAGTGCGTCCGACGCCAAATCGAATGCGTTGTGAATCTGTTTTACTGTTACTGTTTCCATTGTTTGTTATCTGTTTTGTTGTTGTTTTATATATCTATCTTTTTATATCTATCGCGCAATATATTGAGATGCACGTTAAAAGCATCATTCCAATTACAGTAACCGCCTGATGTATGAATAAGCCTCCTATTGTAATTACGGAAGCAAATACGTAGCAACTCCAAATGATCTCTTTTTTCTTTTTCCATTCCATAGCTTTATTGTTTGCATGTTATAATATTACAGTCCCCATCTTTGTATGGACATAAATATCCAGTCCAGCAAAGTATTACCTTTTTCCATTGGTTACATTCCAGATAGCGTATAAAAGCGTCATATCTTCCATGCGTGTTTATTCTTATAAGATAGTCTATCGTGAAAATCTCTCCGTCGATAAAATAAGTCCCGGATTTATTCTTCCCCGGTGATTCTATTATCCTCTTTTCTCCAAATTTATCAATAACATCTATCTCATCAACATCATAATAATAAAATGCAAATACGTTTTTATTGGCTTCTTTGGCGTGTTTCGGGCTGTCCCGTTTTTCTACGGGTACACATGATTTTTCCAGGGCAAAGGTGCTCGGACAAAGGTATTGTATGTACGTTTTTGTTCTCATTGCTTGCTTGTTTTAAATACCTACATTGATTGCAAAACCGAGGGTTTTAAGTCTATTTTCCGACCCAAATATTTCAGGAACCATTAGGTTGTACGTGAAGTATAAATTATAATCTTTATCACTCAACCTGCTCATATAATTGATTTTTGCCGTTTCCCTTTCTGTTATTTTGATTGATTTCATGTCTTTGTATTTAATGTGTTGTTATTGTTTAAAATTTAAGAATATAGAGTAGATCACAAGAATAATCCCCATAATAATACAAAACACCCGCATAAAAGCATCATAATCACTTTCTTTCTCGTCCAAATGATTGAGGCGGTTAAGAATTGAACCCAATACGGCGAAAATCACTGCGTACATTGCCGTCTCCGTAGCTACTCCCATAATTGTTGTTTTAGAAAATTTTCACCCCCGCTACCTGTTCAATCTTATCCTTTGCAAGGGGGTGTATTTTGCAAATACCATACCTCCAGTTATCAATAGTCGGATAATTTATTTTACATTCTTCCGTTATCCGCTTTTTAATCTCGTTGCGCTCGTCCCTTTCCAGGGAGAGCAGGTACTCCTTAAACAGGACGTTGTCTGATTTTTCTTGCTTGTTTATAGCCTCTTTTTCGTTCATAGCTTTGTTGTTTATAAAATTAGTGTTATATTTATGGTACAAATGTAAAGCAAAGATGCTTTATTGTAAAATAAAAATGCAATTATTTTTTATGTTCTACAACATATTATTTATAAACAAATGAATATAAACAAATTAGAGACACTTATAAATGAATGTTAACTTTCAAAAACTGAGATATGTGGTAAATGCGGCTTTACGCGCCCCACGCTGGACAATGCCCTGTCTGGGTCTGATATAAAAATTAGTACCATGGTCTCGTTGGCAAAATTTTTTCAAGTTTCGGTTGGATATTTTTTTGATGAAGAAAGCAAAGAAAATAGCGGACTGTCAAATAAACTTGAAGAATGTAAAAAAGAAATTCA
>JAISES010000423.1 GCA_031263965.1 Prevotella sp.
AAATACGGACATCATAAATCATTCTACGGATGGTATTTATCGCAGGAAGTGAGTCGCCGTACAGGAGGAATAGTAGAATCGTTTGCCGAAATAGGACGGCATGCGAAAAATATTTCAGGTGGTAAGCCATGCCTGATATCTCCTTATATACACGGATTGAAGACCGATCAGGTAATGTCGGGGGATGCAGCGACTACTATCGAACAACATGTTAAAGACTGGACTGAAATTTTATCCGGTATTAAAGGGTCTGTCGATATCCTGGCTTTTCAGGATGGACAGGTCGATTATCACGAGTTGAAAGACTATCTGGCAGTCAATAGAGAATTGGCCGGAAAATATGGAATGGATTGTTGGACAAATGTGGAATCATTCGATCGCGACATGCCGATCCGGTTTTTGCCCATCCGTTGGGATAAGCTGATTAAAAAGCTTATCCATTCGCAGGAAGCGCAGATATCGAAAGCCCTTACGTTTGAATTTTCCCATTTTATGAGCCCTAATTCTGCTTATACTCAGGCAGAGAACCTATATCGAATTTATTGTGAGCATTTTCAAATAAAGAAATAACAAATTACTCTAATTGTTAATATAAAAATTTTATGATGGAAAACCGAAAAGTTATTGGCAGGAAGATGTTGCTTCCCCTGATAATGAAAATGTTTCTATTTTCATTATTCATTCTTCTAAGCTCCCATTCTTATGGGCAGAATATTGTAAAGGGGATAGTCGTTGATAGCAAGGGTGAGACTCTTCCCGGAGTGTCAGTCATTGTTAAACAGAGCATGCTGGGAACCATGACAAATGTGAATGGAGAATACTCCATACAGGCAGGTGATAAGGATATACTCGTTTTTTCTTATCTCGGAATGGTTACTCAGGAAATTAAAATAGATGGAAGAAAACTTATAAATGTAACTTTACAGGAAAGTTCTTCCTCTCTCGATGAGGTTGTTGTGGTTGGTTACGGTACACAGAAAAAGATAAGTGTTACCGGCGCTGTATCGCAGATCAGAGGAGATGAGTTGCTGAAAGCGCCGACTACAGGGATATCCAATTTATTGGCAGGCAGGGTTCCCGGAGTCATAGCTCTGCAACAATCGGGACAGCCTGGATCGGATGCGGCCAGCCTCCTGATTCGTGGTGGAAGCACTAAATATGTAGTAGACGGAATTGAACGTAATTTTTCAGAAATAGATCCGAATGATATTGCAACTGTCTCTGTACTGAAAGATGCTTCCGCAGCGGCTGTTTATGGATTGGATGCGAGTTCGGTGATTATCATTACTACTAAGCGCGGAACGGTAGCTACTTCCAAAATCAATTTCACAGCTTCGTATGGTATCAGTACGAATACCGAAATGCTGAAATTATTGGATGGACCTCAATTTGCATATTGGTATAATAAGGCCCGTGTCATGGATGGAAATTCTCCGGTCTTTTCTCAGGAACATGTACGCAAAATGTTGGCCGGCGAAGGCGGTTGGGGAAATACCAACTGGTATGAAGAAACCTTTGGTACAGGAACAAACGCAAACTATAATGTGAATGCTTCGGGCGGTACGGAAAGTATCAAATACTTTGTATCCTTAGGCTATTTCGATCAGAAAGGAAATGTGAAGAACTTTGATTACGACCGTATTAATCTCCGTTCTAATATAGATGCTACTATAGCAAAAAATCTCACTCTAAGCTTCGATCTCAGCGGACGTATCGAAAACCGTATGCGATCGACCTGGAGTAGCGATCCTACAGTGGGAAGTAATGTAGCCCAACAGGCAGTGCGGGCTATGCCGTTTACACCAACAGAATGGAACGGATTACCGGTAGCTACGCCAACGGCCAGTTCTATTGTCAGTCCATTAGCTAGCTCATCTTTAGACGCCGGTTATAGGAGAGATAAGTCAAATATCATACAAACCAATATTGCATTAAATTATAATTTCCCGTTTCTGAAAGGACTTTCCGCACGTTTTATGGTGTCTTACGATTATACGGATGCTATGTCCAAGCAATTTACCATTCCGTATTATGTAAATAAAGCTAATTTTCCCGGCTCTCCCGACGGAGATATCTCATATACAAAAACACAATTTCCGTCTGCTGGTGATGCCGGATTAACGGAAGGTGCAACAAGGAGTACCACAATTACCACCAATACCAGCCTCAGGTACGAAAACAAATTCGGATTGCATAATGTTTCGGCTTTAGCATTGGTTGAAACGGTCAAGACCGATGGGAATGGATTTAGTGCAACAGGTTTTGGGTTCGATATCTTGTCGATGGATGAGTTAAATGAAAACACGAAGGCTGATAGAAGATCGATTGGAGGTTCAAGTGCTCAGGCTCGCTTGGCTGGTTATTTAGGACGTATAAATTATGATTTCAACAGTAAATATTTATTGGAATTAACTGCCCGCTACGACGGAACCCATTGGTTCGGAGGGAAGAACATCGCAGGGAAACGCTGGATACTTACTCCTGCTACATCTTTAGGATGGCGTATATCGGAAGAAAGTTGGTTTAAAAATCTTTCGTTGCCTGTTGATAATTTAAAATTACGCATGGGGATCGGCGAAACAGCTTTGTCTGACGGATTACGCGATTATTTCTTCTTGAGTACTCTTTCTACTGTAAAAAATGTTGCTGTGCTGGGTAATGGAACCGTGATTAACGGATTAAACACATCTAAGCCGGGAAATATCAATCTGACATGGGGTAAAGCATTACAATACAATGCAGGTTTTGACCTCAATATGTGGAATGGCTTATTAGGTGTGGAATTCGACGTGTTTTATAAATATCTTTACGATATGCCTATTGGCATAAACTCTTCTTATCCCGACTCATTTGGCGGGTATTATTATGCTCTTGCGAACACAGGCAAGCAAGATCATAAAGGATTTGAACTCTTGTTGAGCCATACGAATAAAATCAAAGATTTTTCTTATAAGCTGGAATTGACAGGGACTTATGCAAAACGCCGTTGGCTGAGTTATCCCGATGCTGTAAATACTCCTGATTATTTGAAGTTGACCGGTAAAGAAGTTGATGCATTGCAAGGTTTTGTAGCTTTAGGTTTATACCAAAGCGAAGAAGATATTATCAATTCGGCTGTATTACCAAGCGGTAAACCTCGTCCGGGCGACATCAAATATCTTGATAGAAACGGTGATGGTGTAATTACATACGAACAAGACCGTGGATATGTAGGCAAGTCGGCTTATCCTGATTTTACAGGTGGTCTCAAATTCTATGGTGAATGGAGAGGTTTCGATATATCTTTCTTATGGCAAGGCGCTTTAGGCCGTGATGTTGCCTTGACAGGTATTTACCCGGGAGTGGGAATGGACAACAGTTTGTTTACAAAAACGTTCTACCATTCATCCAATACACCTCTCTATCTGGTAGAAAACTCATGGACACCAGACAATCCGGATGCATTATTTCCCCGTTTGAGTATCGATCTTCCGGGAAATAACAATGCTTATTCTTCCGATTTCTGGTACAGAAGCGGAGATTACCTTCGCCTGAAAAGTTTGCAGATAGGTTATAATATTCCTGTAAAAGTATTGCGGACTGTGGGTATCGGTCAGCTACGCGTCTATGTAGAAGGACAAAATCTTCTCACGTTTTCCGAATTGACGAAATATAACATCGACCCCGAACAACCGGGAGTATCCAACGGATATTATCCTCAACAGAGGATATTTGCAGGGGGGATTAAATTAACCTTTTAAATGACTGAAATATGAAAAAAATAATATCTCCGATAATCGCTTTTTTGATGATTTTCGCTTCCGGATGTGACGATTTTATCGATGTAACACCTACCAACCGGATTTCTGATAAACTGATATGGCAAGACGTTAATGCGGCAACATTGTACAACAACACTTTTTTGGCATATATCGACCGCTATGGAGTATTTTCCGGTCCGTCCCAATTCAATGGAAACCTGACAGAAGGCTTAACCGAAACTTTCAAATACGGATCGACCGTGTCGGGAAGCCGGGCAGGCGATGCAAATATGATCGTGTTCAATCCTGAACGGATAGGGCCCGATCAGAACCTGCTGAATGTATGGGGTCTGACCTATGAACGTATCCGCAGGATAAACGAATTCCTGGTAGGATTATATACCTTTTCCACTTTCGATGAAAATACCAATACGCTTTTCGAAGGACAAGCGCGTTTCATGCGGGCTTACCTGTATTTCCAATTGGCAAAACGCCACGGAGGAGTGATCTTATATACCGATATGAACCTTGAAAAAGATAAGAACCGCTCGTCAGCCACGGAAACCTGGGATCTGATAGAAGCAGACCTTGATTTTGCCGCTACTGCGTTGCCTGTGGAATGGGATGCTGCTAATAAAGGAAGAATGACAAAGGGTGCTGTTTACGCATTCAAATCGAGGGCTATGTTGTATGCCGAACGTTGGCAGTCGGCAAAAGATGCTGCCGATGAGGTGTTTAAACTAAATAAATACTCACTGACACCTAAATATGAAGATTCCTGGAAAGGGAACAACTCGGAATCGATACTCGAATACAACTATCTGGTCACAGGGCCTAATCATAATTTCGACGCTGCTTATGCCACATACGGCGAAGCTGTCGATGTAGGCGGAGCCGGGGCTCCTACGCAGGAAATGGTTGAAGCTTACGAAAAAAGCGATGGAACAAAAGTAGACTGGACTGCATGGCATACCGAAACAGGTACAAGCCTTCGTCCTCCTTACGAAGATCTTGAGCCGCGTTTTCATGCAACTGTTATTTATAACGGTTGCAAATGGCAAGAAAAAACAATGGAAAATTCCGTAAATGGTACAAATGGCGCTTATCTGGAGTATGGAACAGAAACTTATCCGAAAGGCAAGACTACAACAGGATACTACCTGCGTAAACTGAGGGACGAAAAATTGACTGATATAACTACCTATGCCAGTTCGCAAACATTGGTCGAAATCCGTTTGGCTGAAGTTTATCTCAATCGTGCCGAAGCTCTTTATCGGCTGAATAAGCCAAGCGATGCCCTGAAAGATGTAGAAGCCGTACGTGACAGGGTGAGCCTTCCTACTGCAACAAGCTTGTCCGGCAATAATTTATTTGAGGCAATACAACAGGAGCGTAAGATCGAATTATCTTACGAAGGCCATCTGTATTGGGATATGCGCCGTTGGCGTCTGGCAGATAAAAACTATCCCGAAGGGTATAACAATTACCGGGTACATGGCATGAAAATTTCGGGTACAACAGGAAACTATACATATCAGTATGTAGACTGCGATAAACAAAATCGTAAGTTCCTGACTAAAACATATGTGCTCCCTGTACCTAATACTGAACTCAATAACAACTCTGCCATCGAACAATACGATGAATGGAAATAAATAAACTTTTAAATCAAAGGATATGAAAAATAAACTCAATATTTTCATTACAGGAGTTATGCTGTTCCTTTCCGGATGTCAAACACCTGACGATCTGATTCCTTCAACAGCAAAGAATGGAATTAATAGTATTTCGGCATATTTTACAGATGCTGATGGCAATATTCTTGACGAAAATAATGGCAAATTTACCGCAACTGTCACCGAAGGTAATTATGATATAGTTATTCCTGTCTCTTATTATTATCCGGCGAGCAGCGACAATCAGGTAACACAGGATATGCTAACCAAAATGCGAATCAGCGCTAATCTGGATGACAATGTAAATATGTCTCCATCGCTGTTGTATCTGGATCTGAGTTCAGGCAAAACACATACCTTTACGGTTGTCGATCAGATGAAAAGGGTGCATGAATATACTATCCGGGGCGAAATAGTGAAGAGTAAAGCCTGTGCAATTGAAGAATTTAATTTGCCGGGATTCTCCATTTCAGGAATAATAAACGAGACTACGAAGACAATCTCGTTGGTTTCGGCTGAAGACTTATCATCCCAGCTTGCTGAATTTAAGTTGTCGCCTCATGCAACCATCAGCCCTGATCCAAGTACTACAACTCTCAACTACAACGAAGACCGGACGTTTACGGTAACAGCGCACGACGGTACAACCGAAGCGACCTATACTGTTAAGAAATCTATGCCTGATAAGATAGCATCGGGTATACGTCCGGGTAGCGCCAGAATTTTGTTTGCGAAGAAACTTATCGCCGATTTGGGCGCTCCTGCTAATAATCATGGCGGCATAGCTGCTACTCAGGACTATGTAGTAATAAGTACCCGCGACAATCAAAATATAGTGATCAACGCCAAGACAGGAGCTTTGTTAAGTCCGTTGAATGTGTCTGTTACAGGAGGAGGATTGAACAATATGTATAGCACTGCCGATGATGCCGGCCATATACTTATTTGTAATCTGGCGCAAAATGCAGGAACATTTAAGGTTTGGAAATTAAATTCTTTACAGGGAACACCTGAACTCTTTATCGACTGGGCCGCAAATACAACATTTGCCATGGGCCGTAAATTCTCTGTACAGGGGAATATTGACGGTGATGCAATTATTACGGCTCCATTACATAATGGTACAGGCGCCCAGTTTGCCCGTTGGAGGGTAGCCGGTGGCGTGTTGCAATCGCAAATACCTGATATTGTCACTGTCGGCGGTCTGACATGGACAACAAATGTTGATGTTGTTTCCACTTCCGCCACAGATGTAAATGCCGACTATTTTGTCGCAAGATATTCCGACCACATTGCCGGTGAAAACGGGAATGTATATTCTATGTTGAACTGGGTAAATGGCAACAACAATACGGTAAGAAAGTCTTTGGTGAATGTAAACAGCAACTTCGTATCAAATGCTGTAGCTTATACGGTATTCAATAAGATTCCTTACGCGCTGGTTAATTATCTGAACGGATTTACTTGGGGACAAGCCGATATGATATATCTGGTGAATGCTGCCAGCCTTGATTCCTTTACGGCCGACTATAACTCATGGGGAGGACCATGGGGTGCGGGAGGTGCTGTTGAATGGGCTTGCGAATTGCATAGATACGGAGCGATAAATGGAGCCGGAATTGCAAATGGTAATTCTACCGGTGACGTAGCATTCGTTCAATCGGCCGATGGGTTCTTCTTATATGTATACTTTATGTTTACAAATGGTTACATAGTATGTGTACAGTTTGATTGTCTTGATATGTAAAACAGGAAATAAATCAAATATGAATTTTCGTTTGAATAAAATATTTCTTATAGCTTTTCTTTGTATTGCACCATTTTTGATGGTGCAATGCAAGGAAAAAGGAAGTGATACCCCTCCTTGGGAATGGGAAGATCCGGAGACACCCGATCCGGGTACAAGTGACGGCTCTAAGCCACGCTTCATCTGGATTGATGCTTCAGCTAATTTCCCCGATTTTGCCAATAGTCGCGATAATATCCGCCGCGACCTGACATTAGCCAAGAATGCCGGATTTACTCATATCATAGTAGATGTACGTCCGCCTTCGGGCGATGTCCTGTTCTCTACTACAAAAACAGATCAGGTTAAGTGGCTTGGCGCATGGGTAAACGGAGTGTACAGTAAAGTTAACCGTACAGCTACCTGGGACTATCTGGATGCGTTTATCGAAATAGGGCATGAGTTGGATTTGAAAGTATTTGCAGGTTTCAATACCATGGCAGGCGGGCATATAACTGCGCTGGGCAGGGATGGGATTCTTTTCCGTGATGCAACCAAAAAGGCTTGGGCAACGCAATTACTCACAACTTCGGGTATCCGCAATGTCATGGATATGGAAAGAGACGGCACTCGTTTCTTTAATCCGGCGAATGCAGAAGTTCAGAACTTCCTGTTGGGAATGCTTGAAGATCTGGCAGCCTATCAGAATCTGGATGGTATCATTCTCGATCGTGCCCGGTTCGATGAATTGGACAGCGATTTTTCGGATGAAAGCCATACCCTGTTTGAGGCCTATCTGGGTAGAAGTGTTTCATTCCCTGACGATGTTATGCGTGCAGATATAAAAACGGCTAACCTTCCGGTTTCATTGCCGCCTTATTTCAAGCAGTGGCTTGAATTCAGGGTAAAGGTAATCCATGATTTTATGGAAAAAGCACGTACCCGCATCAAAGCTAAAAATCCTGATATTACATTCGGTGTATATGTCGGTGGATGGTATTCCGATTATTACGGCGTAGGTGTAAACTGGGCCAGCCCCAATTACAATACTGCCGCTGATTATCCATTATGGGCCGGCAGTAACTATCAGAAATACGGTTTTGCCGACCTGATGGATGTAACGCTCATAGGTGCATATGCTGCGCCGGCTTCTATTTATGGAACAAGCGAATGGACTGTGCAGGGTTTTTGTTCGAGGGCAAAAAAACTGATAAAAGGCGAATCGCTTGTTGCCGGAGGCCCCGATGTAGGTAATTATGGATGGGGAGGTGGAGGAGATTTCTCCAATGCAGTCATCTACGATGCTGTAACAAACTCGGTAGACGCTGCTATAAATGCGTCTGACGGTTATTTCTTGTTCGACATGATTCACTTGAAGCTGATGCCCGAAAAGTGGAACCGTGTTAAAACTGGTATTGATAACTATTTAAAAACGGTAAAGAAATAGTGACTTAAATTCATTATAGCATGAAAAATATTTTTAATTTTTTATTAGCAGGCCTTCTTTTAATTTTTACTGGTGCTTGTGGTGACGATAATGATTCAACGATTGATTTATCTGATCATATCGAATCGGTAAGTATTCTTAATAAGGCGGCAGGGAATATAAAAATAGATAATTTTATTCACCTGGTTTCGGTAGAATTGGTAGAAGATCAGGTATTATCTGATGTACAAATACAACTGACACTGAAAAGTGGCGTTACAATGGTTAGCCCGTCTTCGGCAGAGGCAACTTACGATCTGACTGCATCTCCTAAGTTCTCGATAAAGGTTGGGAACAAAGAATATTCTTACACCATAAGAGTAAAGGAGATCGAAGAGCCTGTTGGCCCTTACAAAGGCTGGCCGCAATCTACCGACTTTGGCGCCCTGCCTGGAGGTATTCGTGTTTACAAATCTCCGGCTCAATTGCAAGGCAAAAATGCCGTTGCATACATAGCCGTTGCCAAAGTGAACAAGGGTAGGACATTCGATGCTGTTTTAAGCGGCACTATCGTAGAAGGCCGAAAACTGTCAGGCGCCAAAACGCCTGCGGAATTTTATGCCGATGGCAGTTATCCTGTAATTATAAACGGTGGTTATTTCACATATCAAAGCGGATATTATAATCTGAGTTTAGTTTGTAGCAACGGGTCTGTTGAGATTGGCGCACAACAGGATGTATGGCCGGGCGATGGAAATTATTACCTCCCTGCACGCGGTATATTCAGCCATATACAAGGTGCTGAATATAAGGCTGAATGGGCTGTAACTTCCGGTACATCGACCTATGCCTATTCAAGTCCGGTAGCAAAACCGACCCAACCGGCAGAATTTCCTTCTTTTGACGGAGCTCGGGCATATACTGCGCAGACAGGTATTGGAGCAGGGCCGGTATTGATTAAAAACGGCGTAGTAGTAAATACTTATGTGAACGAAATGTTTAAAGAAACTACCGATGTAGGAGCTACGGTCAATAACCCGCGTACGGCTATCGGTTCTACCGGTGATGGCAGGCTTATATTGTTTGTTTGCGAAGGACGCAACATGACAGCCAATACCCCGGGATTTACATTGGAAGAAACAGCCAGAATATTGCTGGATCTGGGTTGTGTGGAAGCGCTCAACTTAGATGGCGGAGGTTCAAGCTGTATGCTGATAAACGGCAAAGAAACCATCAAACCATCGGATGGCGAACAAAGGCCTGTGACTTCTGCGGTTGTTCTGAAATAGAGAATCATGTTTTTTTATAATAATTGATTGTATTAAATATACCATAAATTCAGTATCCCTCTAATCGGGGATACTGGATTTATTAACTGATGTCTGATTGTTTCCCTGTAACATACAAATCACTATCTTTGATGCGGCTGGCAGGTTGCTAAGCCTAAATACCTTAAAGCAATGAAAAATAAATATCTATTATCGGTATGTGCTTTTATTATGTGCCTGTCTTTAAATGCACAATTGACGTATTATGATGCCTGCTCGTTTCCCTTATTTGGCAAAATATCGGAACAAACCGAAACCCGTTATGAAAGGTTGCCGGCCTTTCTTAAAACAGTAAGCAGGCTCCCTGTCTGGGAACTTGGCAAAAATACAGCCGGACTATATTTAAGATTTGCATCAAACAGTACGTCAATAGGGTTGAAATGGACTTTGACCGAAAACAGGACCATGAATCATATGACTCCGACAGGTATTAAGGGCTTTGATCTTTATTGCCTGCAAAATGGTAAATGGGAATTTGTTAATTCGGCTCGTCCAAACTCTAACGATAAGCATAATAGCGCTGCTATTATCTCAAATATGACCAGCGATGAAAAAGAATTTCTCTTATATTTCCCATTATATGACGGCGTAGAAAACCTTCAGATTGGAGTAGACTCTGCGGCAACAATTTTACAACCTCAAAAACAACTGCCGAAGACCGAAAAACCTGTTATATGCTATGGTACCAGTATTCTGCAAGGAGGTTGTGCTTCCCGCCCGGGGATGGCTCATACCAATATTCTATCCCGATGGTTCAACAGGGAGTTTATTAATCTGGGCTTTAGTGGTAATGGGCAATTGGATTATGAAATAGCGGAGATTATTGCAGGACACGATGCTTCCTTGATTATTCTCGATTTTATGCCAAATGTAAATGTTGAGCAGATAGAGCATAAAATGACTGACTTTTATAATATTATACGCAAGAAATCGCCGCAAATACCGATACTTTTTATTGAAAATCCGGTATTTCCACAAGGAAAATTCGACAGTTATATGCGGAATACTGTAGTTGCAAAGAATGAAGCTTTGCGTAAAGTATTTAGTACCTTGCTAATATCGGGAGAGAAAAACATACGGCTTATTTCATCTGCCGGAATGATAGGCATAGACGATGAGGCTACCGTCGATGGTATTCATTTCACAGATTTGGGTTTTATGCGGTATGCAGAATATCTATACCCTTATATCCAAGAGTATCTGGATAAATAATATCGATCAGTAGTTAGAGTGGAGCGAATGGTTACTTCTCTGAC
>JAISES010000436.1 GCA_031263965.1 Prevotella sp.
CGTTCATTCCAAAAGTAGTAATAAGCACTGTCGGCCTCTTGCTGAAAACATCCCCGTCGAGCCGGCTTACCATGTCGCCAGCCCAATCTCCGCCTACTCCGGCATTGAACACGGTCAACTTCATATCAGGGAAGCGCGTCATGTAATAGAGCCATAGATAAGAATGGTAATGTCCTCCGTGGGTAATACTATTACCCAGAAAAACGACTCTGTCGCCATCTTTAAAAGAGGGTATTTCCTGTGCAAGAGACAAAGTGCCTTTTAGAGTCATTTCCTGTGCGGGAAGCAAAGTGCAGAAAGAGAGCAAAAAAACGATGATTAATAATTTACTTTTCATTGGAATATAAGAATTAGGGTTATGATTATTTTAACAGAGACATTTTTAAATATGTCATGATATACAAATATATAACCCAAAGGCTTACTTTATTATTAAGGTAAGCCTTTGGGTAAACGATTTTTATTTAATACTACATTATAGTATTAATAATCAATATTTTAATAAAATTATATTTTTTATTTTGTAAACAAACTGGAATGTTTATAGCAGAAAAATCCCTATTTTTTTTACTTCTTCTTCAAAATTTTCACTTTCAATTATCGCTTTTCCTTTCACTTTACTTTTATAGTTATAAATAGTTTGATGGGAATAATGTAAAAATACGGCTATCTGGTTTACATCTGTGATCCCTAAGCGGATAAGTGCAAATATACGCAACTCTGTATTAAGTTGCCCTTTTTCTAATTTATAACGATCGTTCTCTTTTAACAAAGCATTGAATTCTTCCACGAAATTAGGATATATTTTAAAGAATGCTTTATCGAATGTCCGGTGCAGTTCTTCCACATCTTCCATACGGGTAGAGGGTATCAGATTATATAAATCTTCAATGTGCCCTGTTTTTATTTTCCGGTCTATTTTTTTCCTGTATTCCTCTAATTTATCTATATAGATAGCGCATTGATTCATAAAGTAGCCCATGTACTTTTCTTTTATAAGATTCGACTCATCCAGTTTCCGGTTTATGTTGGCCAGTTTCTCATTCATAACTTTCAGGTTTCGCCTGGCTCTGGATACTGTCTTAATCTGTTTATATATAAAAAATAAAGCAACAAACAGGAAAACAACGAATATACTGATAAGAATTGCATATAGCCTGAGATTTTGTTTTTGTTGCTCTATTTGGGTCAGATATGTATTTTCTATAATAGGCTGTATACGTGCAATCACCGTGTTTTTGAAGCGGGAATTGTAAAAATTGGCATCGTCTAATGCTACCTTTATATAGTTGTATCCCCGTTTTACGTCACCTTTATTATATAGATTAATAGCTAATGCCAGGAGCGCCTCATTTTCTTTTACAGCCAACCGTATGTCGGTAATCGCAGCTATAGCCAGGTACTTATTTTCTAAAGGTTCTGCATTTTTAAGGTATTCGTATGTTTTAGCCAGACTCATAGCCGACATGGCATAAACATGCGTATAAGGTTTCTGATTAGAGAAAACTTCCGTTAAAATTTTACAGGCTTCTTCATACTTCCGCTCATCCTGGAGCTTGAATGCTTCTTCCTTGAGGTACATTTCCGATTTTTCGTCGAGAAATGACATGATCGTATTCCTGTAATACATTTTTTCTAACAGATACTTATCTTTATATTTAATATCGTCCGTATATTTTATGAGATTCTCGTAATACCGGATATATGTCCAGCAATACATCATTTTCAGATGCACCGGAAGCTCTTTAAATGTGATGGAACTCATCACCTCTTGCGCCTGAATAAACAGGCCCGATAAAGACAATACAAAAGAATAATGTAATTTACTTTGGTCCGAAAGTTCTTTATCATCCAGTATATCAGCGATCTCTATATTTTTATCTATATACAAAACAGCCGAATCGCATAAAAAAGATTCATATTCGTTAATAATGGTTTCATTTATGCGGAATACTTCTTTTAAAGAAAGATCATTATTCAGCTTTGATTTCAGACTGTCTATCCTCAATATTTTTTGATGAGTGTACATCGCCCGTTCCGAGATAGTTTTATCCAGAACCTTCAGAAGAGAGTCTATCTCATTTTTAGCTTGTAAATATCCTGGTGCATATATTATGATACAAAACAGGAACAATAATACTCGTTTCATTATATAAACTATTGTGATATAGATAATAAAATCTGTACAAAACTAATAAAATAAATCATTCCCGACCGGCTAAAACATTGAATAGGAATGGGCTGTATCCCTTCGGGTTCGCTCCGGCGTTGTAATTTTGTCATTGCAAGAACAAAAACAACCTTGGTAAAGATAGTGAAAAAAATTTAAATAGTTTCTAAAAAAAGACTCCCCTGTAAGAAATACAAGGGAGTCAAAAAGTAATGTTTTAAAAAAAGTACTATATCACATAGTATATCGTTCTTGCTTATTTATATACATAGAACCAAATATCAGGATCCCTCTCACTCGTGAATTTAATCCGGGAAGGATTCTTAATATTATTCGGCGTCAAAATATAGGTTCCTTCTGCCAAAACCTTGGCAACTACCAGCTGGGCAAACCAAGGATAAAATGATGCATTCAAATCCTCTACATAACTGCTACCGAACTTAATTTTTTCGCTGGAATCGCTAACCAGACTGACCGTATAATTAAATACTGCTTGCCATGTTGCAGAGCCATCAAAAGAATAGAACCGGATAGATGGTTTTCCGTTATAAGCGCCAAAAAATATGCGAGTCAATTGTTCTCCAAAAATTGCGGAATTATAACTCTGAGCTTGTTGAATCCAGGTCTTAACTGCGTCACTCACATTAAATGAGTTGGTGTCGAAATCAAAATCCCAGTAAAATGAAGCATTGGAAGATATAAATGCCTGGTTAACCGGTATATATACATAATCTATCGTTATTTTACCATCAGCCGATGTCAGATGCGTATCATCTGCAACAAATTCCTGTACGGTAATTCCGTTTATTTCCACAGGACTATATAAACGGATACCTTTATCCGTAACGCAATATGCTACTTCAACCGTAACTATTTCATTATTTTCGCCCGGATATTGGAAATATAGAATACGATCGGAAAGAAAACAATCATATACTTTATTCTCAAAATG
Organism: Prevotella sp.; assembly: GCA_031263965.1. GTDB lineage: Bacteria > Bacteroidota > Bacteroidia > Bacteroidales > Dysgonomonadaceae > Dysgonomonas. The sequence continues at coordinate 3,123 of JAISES010000436.1, forward strand.
AATGGCATACAAAGGAGCATCTATCTTTTCCTGTGTTTCCAGTACTTTTGTGAGGTATGATTCGGGAGTTTCCGATATTCGTCTCAACACCATCTTGTTCCCTGTTTTCTTACCTTTCAGTTGTATCTCGTTTTTATCTTCCGACAGTCCCATCAATATAAATTCATAATCGCCCTGATATGCCTGATACGAAGAACTTGACGGAGTAGAGAAAAAATGCAGGAATACATTGTAAGTGTCGAATGTTAATATAGGCCCGTCGTCTACTATCAATTGATAAAGGCTTTCGAAATTATCCGATGTATCATCGGATAAATCCGAATATGCCGTAGCGGATGATGTGGTGAATTTAATGATGAAATTCCATCCCCCGTAAATCTGTTCAGGATGGGCATAATATTCCAGCACCCAGCCTTTTTCAGATGATGCAAGCACTTCCTTATATTCTTTCAGCGCTTTGTCCATTCTTTCTGCCGGCGGTTCGCTGAATAAATCGTTCTCTTCCTTGAGGCATGATTGTGAGAACAGCAGGCATAACAACAGTAAATAATATAATTTTTTCATATGATAAGTCATGTTTCGTTCATAATCGTTTTCTAATCTTCCAGGTTATCGAGATCCAATGTAGATATTTCCCCTTGCCGCCTCTGCACTACGGAGCGCAATTCGTCCAGATCAATATCCCATAAATCCCGCATGTAATTGTATACTATTTCAAATTTTTGTTGAATAGGTTCGCGGCCGGCAGCCCCCGCCGTTGTTAATTTCTGTTGCCATTCTGCCTGCGTACTAGTCACATAGATAGACAACAGTTCTGCAAAGTCTTCTCTGGATTCACTTGACGCATAAGGACTGATAAAGCCGGCCTGCAAACAAGTCGTTTCGTTATACGCTGAATTCCAGGAGTCATTGACATAATCAATTCCCGATATCATATCGAAATCGGTGGTATACGGCTTGGTCTGGTTCAGAATATGCGTGAACTCATGATGCATGGTCTTGAAATAATAAGTATTCAGAAAAGTCAGGTTTAGCTGCAGGGCATTGACGTAATATATCGTAATTTTCAGTCCGCCTTCGGCTGTACCCAGTACCATTGTCCCGTTGTTACGATAAGCGGCCGAACCCACCAGATGTATCAATTTGGGATAATTATCATGTATGAATCTTTTGCTTCCGGTCACTTCATCGTATGCTTCGAGACAAAGGAACTTCATTAGTTTTGCCAACCTTATGGACTGATTATAATCGGCTGGAACCAGATAATAATTCATATCCGACTCGATGTCTTCCATACGGTATTTCAGATCGATATTATATGGTGCCATATAATATTTTGCAATCCATATGTCAAATTTATTCTCTTCTCTCTGGGAATCTTTGATGACGCTCGTAGGGTCCAACTCGTCCTGTTCGCAAGAAATAAAACTTATGGATAAGACCAGCGCCATGAATGTATAAAATAATATATATTTTTTCATGCGATAATAATTTTTATAATTAACTCTTTATCTCGGATTAGGCGTAATGCCGGCAGTGATCACATCCTGAGGCAATTGTATCGCCCTGCGATTGTCGCGTACCGTTAATTTATCATCCACAGGCATATGGATCGACCTGCCGTCAGCATTTACCGTACGGCGATATATTTCGATACCCCAGCGTTTTACATCGAACCACCTCATGCCTTCATGTATGAATTCGTGACGGCGCATATAGAGCAGGCAATGTATGAAACTCTCCTGTTTACTGCCATCGGCTATAGTGGCAAAGTCCGGATTCAGTCGTTTTTTAGGCGTTGGTATGTTAGGCTCATAATATGCCAGCCCTGTAGCCCATGCCTGTATGCCGGCTTCTGTTAACTGAGACGTGCTACGGGCTGGATCTAATGTGTTGCCTGTCCATAAATTAATGTCGCTTAGCGCATTATCATACTGTTCTTTCATTACATACGCTTCGGCGCGGTTCAGCAAGGCTTCTTCAGCGGTCAAGGCTGCATAAACAGCCCTGCGGTATCCTATTCCGGCTACAGGGTCCGTGTATTCAAACTGATACGGAATCCGGGGAAACAGAGTTTTATCCAGATTGGTACCGCCGTAAATATACGGTCTCAATTTATACATATTACCATAGGTGTTATCAGAAGCTGAGGTCGGGTATGCTCCCCATGGCGCCAGGTTGTGTGTTTCGAACTTGGCCAGCAATGAGCCGTGATTATAACGCGAACCATCATAATAGGCGCCAAAAACTATCCCAAGGTTCGAATAAGACGTCTGTACCAGAAAGTTGCTCTTCATCGATGTTCCGGTATATTGGATACCGACATTCCTGAGATCTCTCGGCAATGCAACCAGTTTCGCATAATCCCTTAATAATGCGGCAGGTGCGGAACCCAGCGCAACCGAAGCGTATTCGATGACTTTATCCCATTTCTGATAGAAGAGATAAAAACGCGAAGCAAACGTGTAGGCGGCTTTCTGGTTGAAATGATATTTAGGCACCGAGTACGCATTATCGTTGATAAGCGGCAGGCCTTCCTCTATGTCTTTGGCCATCAGTTCATAATCTCTCGCCAACGTACCGCGCTCGTATTTAGGGAATAATTCCTTTTCGGGTTCTTCCATATAAGGGACGCCCAAGTCTTCCTCTGCATGCTGTTCACTGTAATGCTGGCAAAACATGTTTACCAGAATAAAATGGCTATATGCCCTTGCTATCAGCGCCTCGCCACGTACTGCATTCAGGCTTTCGGGATTTCCCAGTTCCTTGATGGCTTCCAGCGCCTGATTCGCACTGGCTATTGCTCCATAGCAGGCAGACCAGACAGCATCGATACCTTCGTTATTCTTTTCCTTCACATCCTGCCAATGGTATACTTCGTCACTGTAGCGGTCGCCATATGGGTTGTTCTCGCCATAATTGTCCGTGTTATCGGATGACAGTTCGGCATTCAATATATACGCATTTTCGGGATAAGCGCTTACCAATAATTTGGAAATCTTTTCTTCGCTGTCGAGTTCCGTACGGTTATCAGGCATCACATCCAGATAGTCGTTGCAGGAAAACCATATAAACGCAATGGATAAAACCATGATATAATGCAAGTATCTTTTTTTCATAATTTTCATATATTGATAAGTTATTGTTTTACAATCCTAATCTTAATGTCAGCGTAAATTGCCGCGGAACAGGGATTGCAACGCCGCCGGTGTTAAAGAATTCCGGATCCTGCCCGTTCAGTTTTTTGTCTGCGGATACCAGGAACAGGTTGGTAGCTTGCAGTTTCAATGACAAATTAGACAGAGACAAACTCTTCGCTAATGTCGCAGGAAAATCATAGCTCAGCGAAACTTCTTTCAGCCGGATAAAATCACCTTTGGCGATGCGTTCGGACGAATAGTTATAGGCATTATAGGCAATTGATAAATATGAATCGGCCCTGATCTGGCGTGTCGAAGCAATAACCGGTACGTTGGTAATGGCTTCATCGCCCGGTACAGCCCAGCGGTTCTTGAATTCTTTCGGCATAGATGTCAGGTCGCTGTATCTGCTGCTGAATACCGGATCCAAACGTACTACATTGCCGAACGAGTATGTCATAAATACGTTAAGCTTCAGGTTCTTATAAGTAAATGTATTACTCAGGCTACCGAAATCCGTAGGGTCGGCAGTACCTGAATATTCGAGGAAGCCGATTTTATCTTTGTCACTTTCCTGGAAATATACGCCGGTTGTAGTGACGTTTCCATCCTGATCGAGAAAAGTAGGCAAACCGTCTTCATTCAGGCCTTTGAACGGGATGGAAAATATCGACCGTACGGAATAACCTTCACGGGCAAAGCCTGTTCCGGCTACCAAATCCATTACCCGTACCTGGTTTTCGAGGCTGGTGATCTCATTGGTCGCATGCGCATATACAATGTCGGTCGTCCATTTGAAGTCATCTGTAACAATGTTACGTGTAGACAGGCTGAGATCGATCCCCTTCGACTTCATATTGGCTACATTTCCGTATTTGACTATTTGCCCGCCCAAACCCTGTGTCGTTACAGGTCCTATCAGATCGTAGTTGTTACGCTTATACCAGTCGAATTCGACATTGATACGGTTATTAAGGAAACCTACGCTTGCTCCTATATTCAACTCATGTTTTTTCTCGTAGGTGAGCGCAGGGTTTTCCAGCTGGTCTATTTGGAGTCCCGTTTCCTGGTCGCCTGCGTTTGGCCTCCACGGCGTATAGCTTTGGATAACGACCCGCGAGTTAGTTACACTGGCCGGCCCACGATCTGCCGTCATTGAATAAGAGGCTTTCAACATCAAAAATGAAAGAGTAGGCTTGAGTGGTTCAAAGAACTTTTCTTCATGCGCATTCCATGCGCCCGAAATATTCCAGGTCGGCAACCAGCGGGCCGATGTTGTTCTTCCCAACTTATTGGTTCCTTCATAACGTAATGTACTGTTTAGCGTATACTTCATCTTGTAAGAATAAGTTCCGTTCCAGAAGAAAGCCACACTGCGGGTCAGTCCGTTCCCCATTGTGAAATAGCGGGTATTCTCTTCCTGTCCTTTTTTGAATACCTGGTATGCATAATGCGGGATTTCGCCCATACTGTATTGCAACCCCCATCCACGGAACCATGTGCTGTGACGGGTGAGGGAATTGGTTTCCGTACCGCCGAGCATATTAATATGGTGATCTTCGCTGATCAGCGTATTATAGGCCAGGCTGCTCCGGAAATCGTATGATAACATGCGGAAGTCGTTACGCTCGTAAATACCGCCGTCAGGCAGTACGGTAACAGGAAACGCATACGGATTGTCGGGATCGGTATACAAAAACGGGTTACTGTCGCGAATCACAGTGGTAGGCATCGCGCGGTAAGCTAAAGCCTGGTTCGAAAAATCCGTTATATGATGTTCTTGCGAAGATGTCGAATATTTTACAGCCCCCAATATAGAGGCTTCTAATCCCTTGACAGGTTTCCATTTGAGTTCGCCCTGAAATTTAAGATCGACAACATTCAGATCCATATAGTTGTTTTCCAATTCTCTCAAAATATTGAAAGGAGCATAATTACGCGTATAATATTCGCTAGGATCCAGAACCCTCGAAGTATTCATTGCATAAGAATATGGATTGATATCAAAATCGCGTTTTACTTCACCGAATACGGCATCTATGTCCGATGACAATGTTCCCGGAGCCCTCTGCTCACGGTAAGAGGCGTTCGATATTGCATTGAAAGACAGCGTCTTTGATATATTATATGTTGCATTCAAGCTGGCTGTATAACGGTTAATTTTGCTTTGCTGCGACCATCCCGGATCTGTCATAGCGCTCAATGATGCGTAATATGACGACTTTTCGGTACCGGAGGTCACACTGACTGAGTGATTCTGAGTTACGTTGCTTCTGAAAAGAAGATCGAACCAGTCGGTATTGCGGTATTCGGCTTCCCTCAGGTATGCGTTGCGGGCAATTTCGGTATTCGTCAATTGTCCGGAAGCGATCAACTGGCTCATTTTTCCATAAACACCGCTTTCGCTCCTGTTGGCAGTCTCTGCATAATTCAGGAATCCTTTCCGGTACATTTCCTGATATACATCCATCTGCTCCTGTGAATTCATAATGTTGAAATTGTTATAGCTGGGTTTCATACGCATCGTAAATTCACCCGTATAACTGATACGGCTTTGACCGGGCCTGCCTTTTTTTGTGGTTATAACAATCACGCCGGCCATGGCACGGGCTCCGTAGATAGATGTTGCCGACCCGTCTTTGAGTATGTCGAAACTTTCGATATCGTCTGCGTTCAATCCTGCAATAACGGAACTGATCAGGGTAGTAGCATTACCGGATGACAAGTCATCGGTATCTACATCTATTACATCTTCCATAATGACGCCATCGACTACCCATAACGGTTTGGAACTTCCGTAAATCGACGTGGCTCCGCGTACGCGGATTTTTGGGGCTGTACCGAATGTACCGGATACGTTTTGCACCGAAACCCCGGCAGCGCGCCCTTCAAGCCCGCGGCTTATTTCCGGCAAACCATCTATTTTTACATTTTCTCCGGCCAACTTGCTGGATGCTCCTGTAAATAAACGTTTGTCGATTGTCTGCAATCCGGTCACGACTACTTCCCCCAACTGACTTGCAGAGGTTTTCATTGATATTCTCATTTCCGCCGCTACGGGCACTTCCTGTGTTTCATAGCCGACAAAACTGAATGTCAGGTTTTTTACGTTTTGCGGGATTGAAAGCGTAAACTGCCCATCAATGTCGGTTAATACCCCGATTGTTGATCCTTTTACGGAAACTGTAACCCCGGTCAACGGTTCGCCGGTTTCATCAATTACAGATCCTTTGACGCTTCGCGTTTGAGCAAGAGATATTCCTATACTCAAGAAGAAAAGGAAAAGAATAGTTACCAATTTTTTCATAAGCACATTAAATTTTGTATTAAACAAATCATAGAAATATTATATTTTCCCTTCGATTGACATGAAACAAGCACCCTTTTCCCCCTTCGAAAAAGGGAAAAACGCTTATTTTGCATAGATTGTAATTTCCGGAATATGTTTATCAGTGAAGGTTGTTTGTGGGGGGCAGGCAATAAAAACCTTCTAC
>JAISES010000252.1 GCA_031263965.1 Prevotella sp.
CATCGGACGAGTATGTAAAGGAACTCTTGGATATTCCTCTCCAAATGCAAGTCTTATCCATTATTGTGATTGGACATAAAGCGCAGGATCGTCCTCCTTTCGATGAAGAGAAATTACAATGGGAAAAGATACATGTCGGTAAATTCAATATAAATCAATTAGCAGAATAAGATTATGGCAGCAAGTAAATCCAACGATCGTCTATCATACGGAGTAACGATCCTTATATTTGGCGTGTTGTTTTTATTAGATAAATTGCACGTACTCGATAAAATACCCTATGGCAATAAGCTGATTAGCGTAGGGCTGTTTTTTCTTATTGCCGGAATTGTATTTCTTTTTACACAACCTAAAAAAATTCTTGGATGGATATTTCTGGGTGTCGGTATCTTGCTTAATGCTGATACCTTTTTCGGATGGATGAGTAATTATTCAAATCTGGTAGTACCTGCGGGACTTATCATTGCCGGTATGGCTATGGTGCTGACAGCAAAGAAGAAGGATTAGATGAAGGTTGTATTTATTGGAGCAGGAAATGTAGCAACTCATTTAGCCGTAGAGTTATACCGGCATTCGTTCGATATAATTCAGGTATATAGCCGTACAATGGAATCGGCCTCTGTCCTTGCACAAAAAATACATGCTACACCCATAACGGATATATCGTCAATAGATAATTCAGCCGATCTGTATATCTTTTCATTAAAAGATTCTGTGTTAGAGGACGTTATTTCTCATATTCCTTCTAATAATGGCTTGTGGATTCATACAGCAGGAAGTATACCGGTGGATGTGTTTCGAAAGTATGCGCTCCGTTTTGGGGTTTTTTATCCTTTTCAGACATTCAGTAAGGGTAGGGAAGCGGATTGGCGGGAAATCCCTGTCTTTATTGAAGCAAACAATCAGGATAATCTTGATCTTCTAAGAAATATAGCGGAAAAAATATCGGACAAGGTTGCCGGATTATCATCACAGGATAGGAGATATGTCCATCTTACAGGGGTGTTTGCCTGTAACTTTGCAAACCATATGTACACTCTGTCCAAACAGTTTCTTAATAAAGTAAACCTTTCATTTGATGTGAGTCTCCCATTAATAGATGAAACTGCGGCTAAGGTACATGTCTTAGGCCCAGAAGAGGCACAGACAGGGCCTGCTGTGCGGTACGATGAGAATGTTATTAATAAGCATTTGGACCTGATAGAAGATGAAAACATCAGGCAGATATATAAACTTATAAGCGAAAATATATATAAAACAAAGAAGCGATGAGTACTATAAACTATGATTTAAGCAAGATTAAGGCATTTATTTTTGATGTAGACGGCGTACTGTCTCCCAACTCAATACCATTGTCTTTGACCGGGGAACCAATGCGTATGGTTAACATAAAGGATGGTTATGCGATCAATCTGGCTGTGAAGCATGGTTATAGTGTGGCTATAATAACGGGCGCTGATACAGAGAACATAAGGTTTCGTTTTTCCCGCCTGGGGGTGGAGCATATTTATATGAAATCGAGGGTTAAGATAATTGACCTGAACGATTATATGCAAAAGACAGGATATAAAGCTGAAGAAATTCTATATTCCGGAGATGACCTGCCGGATTATCATGTAATGGAGGCTGTCGGCCTGGCTGTTGCTCCTGCCGATGCTGCTCCCGAAATAAAAAGCATTGCCCGATATATTTCACATTGTAAGGGTGGCGACGGCGTTGCCCGCGATGTTATCGAACAGGTGATGAAAGTTCAGGGCAAATGGATGGGCGATGAGGCCTTTGGCTGGTAGTTACAAACCCACACTTTCCCTCAAAAAATCAATGGACTCGAATATATCTTCTTTATTTGCTGTCTGATTAATTTCTACCTTGCCAACATCCGATAAGAGCGTAAAATTTACAGTATCCGATTCGTTTTTCTTGTCGTGTTTCATGTATTCGTATAATTGCTCATAGTGGTCGCAATCAAATGGGAATCCATCGTAATTGTCCTTTATAAAGTAAACTGTTTTATATAACTTCTCCTTAGGAAAATTACAGGATTTCGTAGACAAATACAATTCACAAACGATACCCCAGGCCACAGCATAGCCATGTTGCACCGGTTTTCCTATCTCGTAAGACAGGCTTTCGAAGGCATGTCCTATGGTGTGTCCTAAGTTGAGGGCTTTACGGATATCCTTTTCGAAAGGATCAATTTCTACGATCCGTTCCTTTACGGCAACGGAGTCTATAACTAATTGCTTTAACTTCTCATAATCAACCTCTTCTGTGTCGAAAGCGATCGTGGCATTCCATTCCTTATCGCTGTCTATCAGTCCGTGCTTTATCATTTCGGCATATCCCGAAAGAAAATTCTGATGGTCGAGGCTGCGGAAAAACACAGAATCTATCAATACCGTTTCGGCAGGGGCAAATGCTCCGATCTCATTTTTCAGCCCGTTGAAGTTTATTCCTGTTTTACCACCCACAGCAGCATCTACAGCCCCTAGTAAAGTCGTCGGTATATTGATGCATTTGATTCCCCGTTTAAAGCTTGCAGCAGCGAATCCTCCTATATCCGTAAGCATGCCTCCACCCAGATTTATTAATAGGGAATGGCGGGAGGCTCCGTTCTCAGACAGGTATTTCCAGATAGAAGATAATGTTTCGATATTCTTATTGTTATCTCCGGCCTTAATGATAATTTTTCCTGCTTTGGCTACCTGTTCATTGTCTTTTATAAACGGAAAGCATAGTTTTTCCGTATTTTCATCTGTCAGGACAAACAGTTTGTCAAAAGATAGTTGTACGAGAATATATGATAAGTCCTTATTCAGGCCTGTCGATTTTATTACTTTTTGCATCAGTTTTCTTATTTAAGTTTTATAAAATATTTATTGTCGCATATGATTATCCGTTTTCTGCGTCATTGCGAGGAGTGCAGCAACGAAGCAATCTAAAAAGAAGCAACTGGATTGCTTCACCGCAAGCGGTTCGCAATGACGTGAGAAATAGAAAGTATAAATACGTCATTAATTTATATTGCTTATTTAAAATATGCTTCTCCTTCAAATTTATATCCCCTCAGTAATTCATCTGTTTTCATTGCCTTTTTTCCGGGGAATTGTATCTCTGCGACATTTATATAACCATTGTTACATGCAACATGCAGATAGGTTTTATTATCTGTGCGGATATGACCTGTCGGCAAATGATCTTCTGTAATTATCTTTTCAGATGCGTATATTTTTACAGCTTGAGGTTCTTTGCCTTCGCTATGCAGTTCGGCCCATGCGGCAGGGTAGGGCGATAGTCCCCTGATATGATTGTGAACTTGCTCTGCATCTTTGCTCCAGTCTATCCGGCAAGTTTCTTTAAATATTTTTGGCGCAGGTTTCAGTTCCTGTTCATTCCTGTAAAACCTGCTCTGATCGATAGCTTCTATTTTATCTTCCAATATCAGGTCTACAGTCTCTTTTACCAGCTTTGCACCCAGATGCATGAGCTCATCGTGAATTTTTCCTACATTGTCCGTCTCTTCTATTTTTACTTTATCCTGAAGGATAATCTTTCCGGTATCGATTTCATGAGTCAGGAAGAATGTTGTTACACCTGTTTCTTTTTCTCCGTTCATAATGGCCCAATTGATAGGCGCAGCACCACGATATTGGGGTAGGAGAGAGCCATGCAGGTTGAATGTGCCGAGCCGGGGCATATTCCAAACTACTTCGGGCAGCATACGGAATGCTACAACAATTTGCAGGTCGGCATTCCATGCTTCCAGCTCTTTCAGGAATGATTCATCTTTCAGCCTTTCGGGTTGTAAGAGAGGTAAATTATTGTCCAGGGCATATTCCTTTACTGCCGAATACCGGATTTTATGTCCTCGTCCACATGGTTTGTCAGGCATTGTAATCACCCCAGCTATGTTATATTGATTCTCTGCGAGTATCCGTAAGCTTTCGACGGCAAAGTCGGGCGTACCCATAAAGACTATCCGTAAATCTTTTTTATTCATCTATTTTTTCTTTGCAATGCAAATTTAAGGATAAATATCCTGTATAAAGAAAACGCGAAGATTATTTTAAGCCCCACTGAACATCCATTAATAAAAAGATGTTTTTTAATATCCTATATTTTTTACTTGCCGAATTATCCCTAACTTTGCAGATTCTAATTCAATCATTTTATGAAACTATTACTTATTGCCGTTACCTTTTTCATATTCTTCTTGTCGTCTTGCATCAAAGATGAAGGGCCATATAGAGAGGCCGATATTGAAAGCTTCACTTTACCTTCCTCTATAATGCTGACTTCCACTGTTGTAAACCAAAAAGGCAACAATAGGATTATTATAACAGTCGATGATACTACGGGCATGAAGAATGCAAAAATTACACCTGACATAAAACTGTCTCCCGGAGCATCGATAGAACCCGCATCGGGAGTGGAAGTTCAGTTACAAAATTATCAGACTTCGTATACTGTAACTGCCGGGGACGGTAATAAAAAATCATATACCATTATCCTGGAAAAAGACAGGCCTCTTAGATATAATTTCGAAAGTTGGTATCAGGTATCTAATACTACAGGCACCAGAATTTACGATATGCTATCTGACGAGTTATGGTGTAACGCAAACAAGGGTGTTAATCTGGTTTATCGCGATAATACTCCTTTCCCTACCAGACGGACAACAGATAGCCGTAACGGAAAATATGGGATTTTGTTAGAAACGGTATTTGGGAACAGGAATGCAATCATTCATATGTTGGATATACCTTTATATGCAGGATCGGCATTTAGAGGTGTTTTTGAAACTAATATATCTAATCCTGTAGCATCTGTCAAATTCGGACAAAATCATGCGAAAAGCGCAGGAAAACCGATCCGGTTTACAGGATGGTACAAATATAAATCCGGAGAGTATTACCAAACTTGTACTATTGATGAATCAAAAAAACGGAACAAGGTGGATACTATTCCGGGGAAAAAAGATGAATTGGCTATATATGCCGTTATGTTCAAAGTGCCTAAGGATGATGACGGCAAAAAAGTTTATCTTACAGCAGAAGATGTTTTGACTTCTAATCTGCTTATTTCCACGGCGATAATGCCAGATAGAACAGAGAAGGATGATTGGACAAAATTTGATATACCTTTTATTTATACCGAAGAAATAGATTATACCCGGTTCGATTATAAATTAGCTATCGTCTTATCTTCCAGTAAACGCGGAGCATTTTATGAAGGGGCTATCGGAAGCCTTCTTATTGTTGACGAGATAGAAATAGTAACCGTGCCCATTGGCTAAAATAATAATATAGACAGATTATGCAATTATATAAAAAAACAGTTTGGATTATTGCGCTATGTATCTCTACATCAGCAATAAAATCCCAAACCGATATGCGGTCTTTTTCGCACAAGATAATAGCAGGATATAATATTGGCGCTACATTACCAAACAACTTATCCAGAGAGATACGCTCCATAGATGCTTACTGGCCCCAGTTTACACCTCAGTTAGGATATAATGTCTCGTATCGTTTTGCCGGACAGTGGTCGGCCGAGAGCGGTATCGCATTGGATCTTAAAGGCATGGGAGTACGAGACAAGGTTAAGTATATGTATACCGACGTGAACATGGATGGAAACAACATTAAAGGTTATTTTACAGGACGTAACGAAACTGAAATAAAAATTACATATGTAACTATTCCAATACGTGTTTCTTATCATTTGAATGAGACATGGAGCTTGAAACTTGGCGTTTATGCGTCATATCGCTCTAGCGCTGAATTTTCGGGGACAGTTTGGGATGGTTATTTGAGAAAAACGGAGGATAAAGACATTCTTAATAGTGAATTGATAAATATCGGGGAAAAAGATGTTGCCGTTTTCGACTTTGGAAAAGATTTGAGAACCTTTGATTTCGGCATATCTATGGGATTTGAACACTGCTTTAACAGAAAATTCGGTGTCTATACGGAAGCAACTTATAGCCTTACACCCATTTTCCCTAAAAGTTTTACAGGAATAGATATGAAAATGAGAAACATATACATAACAGCAGGCATGACTTATAAGATATAATATCCATGGTAAATCTAGAGACATAAAAAAGAAGGCGTCCACCGTTGGGACACCTTCTTTTTCTTGTTTTAGTTTCCTATCAAAAGCTCTTGCACAGCCCTTTCCAGTTGCAGGTCTTTTCCAGCCAGAGTAGACTCCGGATCGTTATAAATCTCTATATCCGGTTGAAGCTCCTGATTTTCGAGATACTGTCCACGCATATCTTTCACCGCTACCTGAGGAATACCAAAGACAATACTGGAGTCGATTTGCGATTCCCACCATACAGCAGTCATTGTTCCCGGAATAGGAGTTCCTATGAGCTTGCCTATTTTTAATTCTTTATACAACCAAGGGAATCCATGTGCATTTGAATAATTATCTTCACAAACCAATACTGCCGAGGGTTTCGTCCACTTATTGTACGGATCGCTACCGATATACTGCCCGCGAGGCTCAAATCGCTGGTATTCTTTACCGCTCAATAAGGTAACCAGATCATCGTGCAGCCATCCTCCGCCGTTGTGACGTGTATCTATAATTACAGCATCCTTATTGCGGCAACGTCCCAATAATTCCGAATACACTTCGCGGAAGCTTTGGCTATCCATACCACGTACATGAACATAACCGATACGTCCGCCGGATAGTTTATCTACCATTATGCGGCGTTGCTCTATCCAGCGTTTATAGAGGAGATTATTCTGTTCTCCGTATGATATCGGTTTTACCCACTCTTCCTGTTCTGTGCCCGATTCGGATGTTTTAAAAGTAAGCAATACTTTTTTTCCTGCTTTACCTGCAAGCAACGGGTAATAATCCTGCCCTTTTTCGATTGCTTTACCATCTATTTTAAGGATGATGCTTCCTGTACTTATTTTTGTGTTGGCGTTTGTCAAAGGGCCCTGGTTGATTATCTCTTTAATCTTTAGTCCGCCTTCTTGATATTCATTGTCAAAAAATGCACCTAAGGAAGCAGTAGGCATAGAAGAACCCGAACTATAATATCTGGCGCCGGTATGCGATCCGTTCAGTTCTCCTAACATTTCCGACAGCATCTCAGCAAAATCATAATTATTGTTGATATGCGGTAGGAATCGCTGATATGGTGTTTTATAATAGTCCCAATCTATTCCATGTAAGTCTTTTACATAGAATTTGTCTTTCACTTGTTTCCATGCATGGTCGAAAATATAGCTTCGTTCAGCTTCCGGCTGGTACTCAAATTGGGCATTTATTCTGATAGGTGTTACTTTCCCGTCGTCCATATTGATTTTTTTAATCTGTCCGCCGCCCAGCATAATTATATTCTTACCGAGGCTGTCTGTGTTTAATTTACCTGCTCCGGATGACTTCACGAGTATTTTAGAAGATTTATCTTTCAGGTCATATACCCATAAATCATAATCCTTTTCGAATCGTGTCAGGTAATATAATTTATCGCCTTTTGTATTTAATATAGCATCCGCCAGAGAAGATGAATTAGGCGTAAGACGAATCACCCAATCTTTTCTGTTGTCCAGATTAAAGGATAAAGGTTTTACTTCCTTCTTTTTATCTGTATCTGATTTATCATCTTTTTTATTTTTCTTACCCTTTACTTCTTTCTTATCTTCATCTTTTTTATTTTTGTTTTTCTTTTCCAGCTCTTCCAGCAATGCCAGCTCTTCTTTGTCCATTCTGAATTTATCATAAGCTTCTCTGTCGAAGAACATGATATAAGCATCCATATATGCCCCCCAACTGCCATGGCTTCTATAACCCGACCGATCCGAAAACCAAAGCATTGCTTTTCCATTCAAAGTAAAGCTGCCGTTGGCATCGGTATAACCGCTTTCCGTCAGATTGGTAAGTTCTCCGCTGCCGTCAGCTTTTATTAAGGCTACGTCTACATTATTCCATCCGCCGATACCAATATATTTAGCCAGCAACCATTTGCTATCCGGTGACCATTTGAACCATTGATCCCCATCTGAATACGAATAGTTATATTTTCCATCTAATACGATCCTCGTAGCTTTGTCTTTTATATTCAACACACGGATAGTTGTTCTGTTTTCCAAATATGCAATTTCTTTTCCATCAGGAGAATATACCGGTTGAAACGATGCTGATGCAGAATTAGTTAATTGTTCCTCTTCAAATTTCTGGGCATACAGGAAAGAATTATCATCTTTTCCGGTTAGAGATGTCTGGTAAATATTCCACAAACCATTTCTTTCGGAAGCGTATACAATAGAACGTCCATCAGGACTAAAAGATGCATTACGTTCCTGTTCCGGAGTGTTTGTTATACGCCGGGTTGTCCCGTACTCCACAGAAGCGACAAATACATCTCCACGAATAATGAAAACTATTTCTTTCCCACTCGGAGAAACAGACATTTCCCCGGCTCCGGATGAAAAATTAATATATTTAAGCTTATTTTCCTGGTTATCTGTTACGATCCGGACATCTACCTTTCTGGGTTGCTGCCCTTTTTCCATTACATATATTTCTCCGTCGTAAGAAAAACATAGAGTCTCTTGCTTGCTCGAGGTAAGAAACCGCACCGGATTATTTTTAAAGTTAGTGAGCTTCGTCCCATTAGTAGAATTAATTTCTCTTTTGTACACATTGAAAGAACCATCGTCTTCACTCAGATAATAAAAATTTTGTCCATCGGCTGCCCATACAGGATTCCGGTCTTCACCTCTAAATGAAGTGAGTTTTTTATATGTTTTATTTGCCCCTAGTTCGCATATCCATATATCACGTGTAATAGACGACCGGTGGTGCTTACGCCAGGGATCTTCATATCCTTTTTTGTCGTGATACAAAATTTTCGTTCCGGTCGGATCAATAGACATATCTTCCATTGTCAATGAAGAAAATAATGATGGCTGTCCGCCTGAAATACTTATCTCATACACTTGCGGATATAACGAAGATGGAAATTCTCCATCCTGGCTATCAGGAAGGATACTTGCCTGATATAATATATGTCCGGCATCTTTATAAATGACAGGATATTCGTTCGCCGCATGTGTTGTAAGCCGCTTAGGGGTACCACCTTCCGAAGACATAATGAAAACATCGAAGCCTCCTTCCCTGTCCGAAGCAAAAGCTATATTTCTCCCGTCGGGAGACCACACCGGCCGGGTATCATAGCCCGGATGGGTTGTTAACTGTAATGCCCGTCCTCCGGACGCAGATACTTTATAAATGTCGCCTTTGTAACAAAATGCTATCTGGCTGCCATCCGGCGATATGGCACTATACCTCAGCCATAATGGAGTATCCTGCGCCTCTATTCTACCCGAACAAAGCAGAAAAAAGACAATCAATAAATAATTTCTCATAATAAGTTTATTTTAAATAGATAGATTTCCGATTACCAAATATAGTCATATCCTGATTATATGACGAAAAAAAACAGGAAAAGTTACAAATAGATTGTTGCCTTCCCAATTCTATATTTTTAAGATTTTTAGATAATACTGTTTATTTTATCAATGATTATTTGCGGATCGATGTTCATGCATTCGTACTTATCCGGGTTTGTACATGGTTTTTCGCCCCAGAAAGAGCAAGGCCGGCAATCCAGTTCTTTTTGAATAGCATTCTCTTCTTTCTGGTTAGCCGGATAAAAGCCGAGCCGTGGCAGGGCGGGACCCCATATCGAAATGACAGGTACTCCGGCAAAAGCCGCCAGATGCATATTGGCCGAATCCATGGAAACGATTGTTTTACAAGCTGAAATTACAGTGATCTCTTCATCAAAAGACAATTTATTGATCAAAGAAGTGACTTCGGGATAGCGGGACGTCCATTCTTCAGCTTTTAATTTTTCTTTTTCGCCTCCACCTAATATGATAAGCTGAACGTCTTCACGACCGTGATAGTATTCAACTACTTTTTCCATCTTATCCAATGGGTACATTTTTGCTTCTATGCGGGAAAACGGGGCTATTCCAACCAGCTTCTTTTTGCTACCGATACCTACGGATTGCAGGACTGCTTTTTGCCGGTCAGGAGCAGAGTATTGAGGGAGAATGGACCCGTTATTCAGA
>JAISES010000234.1 GCA_031263965.1 Prevotella sp.
CATCTGAAAATAACTATAAAAAAAATCTGCTATAAAATTCAAACAGTTTCTTAATATTTAAAATATTCTTTTGTGCCGTTCGTCAAAATAAGTAGAGAGTTCGTTACAATAAAAACAGACTGAAAAAAATATGATGACAAGAGGTTCTGAATAGGGGTTCTCCGGAAGAAAACCTTTCGACAAAGATGCAAGAAATAAATTCAAAGAAGAATGGTCTGAAATGACCGGCAGTAAAAAATTACGAACTCATCGGGAGATAGCGTATGTTCACCGATTTTCAATTGCCTGAAAACGTTTTTCAGCCTAATTTTGCTTTGTATCTAATTATAACGGATGCCTAACGATGGAGTATTATATTAATAATTTCAAGAATACAATAAACATCTATTTTAACGGTTTTATCTATGGAATCAAAATTCAAAGCATAAGCGAATAAACACTATTATTTAAAACTAATTATGCAATTACATTCAACTATTTTACCAAAGAAAGCCAGGGTTTCATTTTTATGGTTTTTACACCTTTTTTTGTTGCCTGCTTTATCTTTTGCACAGACCTACAAAATTAGCGGTACAGTTGTCGATTCGCACACAAAAGAAGCATTAATAGGGGTCCCTATTATCATAGAGAACCGTAATGGAAGCGGTGTGTCGTCTGATGAAAACGGACGGTACAGCCTATTTCTCCCTAAAGGTGATTATACATTAAAAGTAGATTACATAGGCTTTGAGAATAAACGTTTAAAAATCTCTTTATCACAAAACATTATTCAAAATATCGAGCTTGTGCAAACAACTATCGGTCTTGGTGAGGTCGTAATATCCGCAGAACGTCTTGATGCTAATGTATCTGCGCCACAGACAGGTGTTGAAAAGATGGAGATACAAAAAATAAACAAGATACCGGTACTGCTGGGAGAGCGTGATATTATCAAGACTATACAATTGATGCCCGGTGTACAGGGCGCCGGCGAAGGAAGTTCCGGCTTTTATGTACGGGGAGGGAGTTCCGACCAGAATCTTATCTTGCTGGATAATGTGTCGCTTTATAATGCGTCCCATCTGATGGGATTCTTTTCCACATTCAATTCCGAAGTATTGCGCGATGTAACCTTATATAAGGGAGCTATGCCTGCGCAGTACGGGGAGCGTCTTGCTTCTATTCTTGATGTGCAACAACGCAATGGAGATAACCGGAAATATCATGTTGCCGGAGGTCTTGGCCTTATCGCATCCAATCTCAATGTAGAAGGGCCTATACAAAAGGGCAAATCTTCTTTCCTTATAGGGGGAAGGCGGACTTATGCCGATGCTATTGCCAGGTTGTCGGGGGCAAAAGATGCTCAAAACGCTTATCTCTACTTCTATGACCTGAATATGAAACTAAATTTTGCTTTATCGGATAAAGACCAGATTTCGGTTTCAGGATATTTGGGGAGGGATAAAATGGTATTGAAAGATGCCGCGGAACTCAATTGGGGGAATACTTTCCTGACGACGAACTGGAGCCATACGTTCAATCGTAAGTGGACTTCCCGAACATCATTGTCATATAATCAATACGATTATTATTTCGGGATGGAAGTGGGAATGAACCTGAATGGAACTTCTAAAATAAAAGATTATGGATTTAAACAGGAATTCCAGTATCAACAAGGAAAGAATAGCCAATGGCGCGCAGGGCTCAGCTCCACATACCACGATCTGGCTCCGGGGAACTATAATATCGATTCGGAGCAGAAGAATTCAGTCGATCTGTATCACCGTTATTCATCCGAAAATGCCGCTTATATATCGAATCAGTTGAAAATAACGGATAACCTGGAAGTAATTTACGGCCTTCGTGTTTCTGCCTTTATGGCATTGGGTAAAGGGCAGTATTACACTTTGGATAATAATAATGAAGCCGTTGACAGTACATGGTATAAATCGGGGAAGGTGGTTAAGACTTATGTAAACCTTGAACCGCGCCTATCGGCAGTATATAGACTAAATGATGTGTCTTCGATAAAAGCCGCCTACGCCCGTACCACTCAGAATATGCATTTATTATCATATTCGGCCCAGGGTACGCCTTTCGACAGATGGACATCCAGCTCGAATAATGTAAAGCCTCAGGTTGCAGACCAGGTATCGCTGGGTTATTTCCGGAACTTCAGTGATAACATGTTCGAAGTTAGTATCGAAGGTTATTATAAAGGCATGAAAAATCAGTTGGATTTTAAAGATAATGCAGATATTCAAGGTTACGATGTAATAGAAACCGAATTATTGCCGGGTAAAGGCCGTGCTTATGGAATGGAACTTTCGCTAAAGAAACGTATGGGGCGGCTTACAGGATGGATAGGTTATACACTTTCGAAGTCGGAAAAGAAGATTGACGGCATCAATGAAGACAGATGGTATAATGCCTTTCAGGACAGAACGCACGATTTCTCTATCGTAGGGATGTATGAACTGAACCCTAAATGGACGCTCTCTGCCGCATGGGTATTCTATACAGGGAATGCAATTTCTTATCCGAGCGGAAAATACCGGATCAATGGAAAGGATGTGATGTATTACGCCGAAAGAAACGGATACAGAATGCCTGATTATCACCGTCTTGACCTGGGCGCGACCTGCCTGTTGAAGAAAACTGCAAAATTCCGGTCGGAGCTTGTTTTAGGCCTGTATAACGCTTATGGACGTGCGAATGCATATATGATTGAATTCCGTACCAATACCAAAGACCCCGGCAAAACAACTGCTTATCAGTATTCGCTGTTTACATTCGTTCCGTCTGTTTCGTGGAATTTCAAGTTTTAAAACATTAAAAGCATGAATCTTATGAAAAATTTAAAGAATAAATATATTACAATACTTCCGGCTTTGGCTTTATTACTTGCTGTCAGTTCGTGTGAAAAAGAAATTGATGTTGACCTTCGTTCCGTTCCGCCGCGGGTACAGATAGAGGGTATTGTAAAACAAGACCAATTAGCCAGAGTGAGAGTGAGCCATACACTCGACTTTAATGATAACAGCGGCTATCCGTTTCTTAAAAATGCCATTGTGGTAATATCGGATGATGCAGGAAATACAGAAACGCTGCAACAGGATAATTCAGGGTGGTATGTTGCTGAGAATATCAAAGGCGTGATTGGCCGTACATACAACCTGTCTGTGAAGTATGAGGATAAAGAGTATGCTTCTACATCTAAAATGCCGCCTTTGGTAAAACTGGATTCTCTGTCTATGTATAGGGCTCTGATCATGGACTATGCCATACCGATGATTCATTTTACCGATCCGAAAGGCGAAATCAACCAATATTACCGGTGTCTTGTATTTATCAACGGGAAGCAATTGCCTGATGTCAATGAACTGGTATTGAGCACACAATTTATGGATGGCAGTCCAGTACATCAGTTCTTACCCATATTTACACATGATGAAGATGCGGATCCTATAAAGCAAGGCGACGAAATATTGATCGAATTCCAGTGTATCGATAAAGGAGCGTATAACTTCTTTTATACACTAAGCCGTATAGAGGATTCAAAGACTAATCCTACTTCAAATATCACGGGTGGCGCTTTGGGGTATTTTTGTGCCTCTACAGTTGATGAGATGACTATTGTAGCAGAATGGAAAGACTGAAAATGTAAAACAAACAGAAAAGATCCCAAAGTGAAAACTCAGGGATCTTTTTATTTCAGGAAAAAATTAACAGTCGTTTTATTTTACGGTAACTTCAATAATAGAATCTATATCATCAGGATTACCATTTATAGAAAATGTTACATCTCCGCTCTTTTTATCTTTTTTCCAGATTAATTCAGAATCCGCATTTATCCATTTTGCTGATTTGATGTTTGGTATATTCAGAGTAATGGATGGGGTGTTCTTGTCTAAAATATGGATGTAGTACGTTTTTCCTTTTTGAGTAGAAGCTCCCCATGATTGAGGAGGGACAAGTCCTTGTCCGGTTTCGTATATCGTATAACCGTATTTTTCTAACCAGGCACCTATCTGTTGAAGACGTTCTATACATTCCGGCTGTATCTTTCCGTTTGGCATAGGGCCTACATTGAGCAGTAAATTAGCTCCGGTTCCGGCTGTGCGGATGAGTAGATGCAGCAGTTCCTTTTCCGGTTTATACTTGTCGTCTGTTATGCTGAAACCCCACGTAGTACTTATAGTCTGGCATGTTTCGAGCGGTAATTGCTGCGATATCTCTTGCCCGCTGTGTCCCGCTGTGTTTTCTCCCGGTACGTCGCGTTCGAATATCTGATAGTCTTCGCCCTGAAAAGGAGGCAAATGATGATTATTTGCCACAAGACATTCGGGTTGTAACCGGTGTATTAAACCGTAAATTTCATCGTAATGCCAATCTACAAAAGTTTTAGGGTTTGTCCGGTTTTTATCTTCTGTCTGATCCCAATGCCCATCGAACCATATTCCGGCAATAGGGCCGTAGTTGGTAAGCAATTCGGTTAATTGGGCTTTCATAAAGTTTATATAGTCAGTCCAGTTCCCTTTGTCGGTTCGCCCTGTACCTTTTCCTGTTCGTCCGGTCTCATATTGATAGTCGTTCCGCATCCAGTCTAACAGGGAATAATAAAGCACAAGTTTGATTCCTTCTTTGTGACACTCATCCGCCAATTGTTTTATCAAATCCTTCCCATATGGCGTATTCATAATGTTCCAGTCGGATTGTTTTGTCGCCCAGTTGCTAAAACCGTCATGGTGGCGCGATGTAAATGTAATATACTTCATCCCTGCATTCTTGGCAATTTGTACCCACTCCTTTGCATCGAATTGCTGCGGATTGAAAAAGTCCAGTAAACGTTTGTAATCATTCGTTTTTATCGGGCGGTTATTCATGATCCATTCGCCATTGCCTAATACGCTATAAGGGCCGAAGTGCACGAATAATCCGAAGCGGGCATCTTCAAACCACTTTTTGGGGCTATTGTCATTTGCATTCATATCAGATTGCCCATACATTAAATTGATAGAAAATAAAAAAAGGACAAAGGTGTAGATTATCTTTTTCATAGTTTAAACAGTTTCTAAGTTAGATAAACCCAAAGGTAATATTTTTTTGGGGAAAACTTGCCTTCGTCGTTAAAATCCTGTGACTAAAAGACGTCCGGCAGCTTTTATTCCGCATTTCTGATATTTATTGTAGGCGGCCAATTTTTCTTTGAATATAGTGCTTTCAGGGAATAGAAAAGCGATACGAGAAAAAGAATTAGTAATAATAGTAATTGTTAAACTAGGTATAGCCTTATCTTTGTTCAAATGAATTTTTATTTAAAAGATATCAATGAAAAAGTCTATAACAATTATCTCTTTTATTTTATTAGTCTTGTTTAGCATTCAACCGGTTTGTTCCGCAACACGGAATAGTAGTATTTCTTCAGATACATCTGAATTAAAAACTGTCATGCAAAAGGTTGCTGATTGGCAAATCAAGAATTTTACGTACCAAAAAACAGGAAGTGCAGGCTATTTACATGATTACGGTATAGACGCATGGACAAATGCTACCTTATATACAGGAATGTTGGAATGGACTAAAATAGCAGATAATCAAGCAGTCTATTATGATTGGCTGAAAAAAACAGGCGCTGATAATAATTGGAATA
>JAISES010000279.1 GCA_031263965.1 Prevotella sp.
GATCGTGGGTGTTGCCGTTTGGGATGAGGCGGCAGATACAGAAAAAGCCATCAAAGAGGACGGTATGAAGTGGCCGCAAATTCTCGATGCGAAGGAAATACCTACTAAGCTGTATGGCATAAACGGGATTCCGCATATTATGCTTATCGGCCCCGATGGCACTATCGTCGCTCACGACCTTCGCGGCGAAGCTATGAAAGCCAAAATAGACGAAGTGTTGAAATAAATAATCTGTTTTCGAAAGATAAAGAAAAGGGGGATTCCGATTTTTAGAATGCCCCCTTTCTCTTTTATATCGGTTTATGCAAACAATGTCTCATGCAAAATCTCGCCCACAGTAGGATGAGGAAATACGATCGTGCGGAACTCGTCCACAGTGTATTCTTTCTCAATGGCTATTCCGGCAATAACGACCAGTTCCGATGCCGGATTACCCAGCATATGGCAGCCGATGACTTTTTCATCTTCACTTATGATTAGCTTGCATACGCCGTTGCCCATTTCGTTTTCGGCAACAAAGCGTCCCGAATAGGCCATTGGCAGCTTCAATACCGAATAACTGATTCCTTTCGCCGCGAGTTCTTCTTCTGTCTGACCTGCGCCTGCTATTTCGGGATTGGTGTATACTACTCCCGGAATGGCCTTGTAGCTCATACTGTCTGCTTTTCCCAAAATGTTATTGACAGCCACTTCGCCCTCACGCACAGCCGTATGTGCCAAAAGAGAGTATCCGGTAATGTCGCCGCAGGCATATACGTTCGGGTGCGATGTACGCATTTGTCCGTCTACCTTCACGCCGTTGCGGAAGAGCTCCACGCCGAGCTTGTCTGTACTGAGGTTTGCCGTTACGGGGCGGCGGCCTGTGCTCAGCAATATCCGGGATGCAGGGATGGCCGATTGCCCGCCGTCTTTTTCTATGATTACTTCCTTGCCTCTTATCTCTACCACTTTGGTATCGAGGTGGAAGTTTATTCCTTTCTTCGTATATTCGGCGCGGAGCATAGCCGACAGTTCCTTGTCCATCGCGCCGAGTATCTCCGGCAGCATTTCTATTACGTCCACCCTTACACCCAAACTGTTGAAGAACGAAGCAAATTCCATGCCGATAACTCCTCCGCCGATAATGACCAGCGATTCGGGCAGTTCCTTGTTGTCGAGAGCTTCTTTCGAGGTCCAGTAACCGCTGTCTGCCAGCCCTTTGATCGGTGGGACAATGGTTTCCGATCCTGCGCAAAGCAATACTTTGGCGGCTGTGATGGTTTCGCCGTTGCAGGTGATCAATATATT
Organism: Prevotella sp.; assembly: GCA_031263965.1. Classification (GTDB taxonomy): domain Bacteria; phylum Bacteroidota; class Bacteroidia; order Bacteroidales; family Dysgonomonadaceae; genus Dysgonomonas. The sequence continues at coordinate 1,288 of JAISES010000279.1, forward strand.
GCGCTCGCCGTCCTCGCCATCTATTACCGCCTCGCCTATGATCACCGTCACATCGTGTGCTGCCAGCTTCTGTTTGATTCCGGCTACCAGTTTGCGAACCGTTTTTTGTTTGCGGGCAATGATTTTTGGCAAGTCGAAGGAGGCTTCACCTTCAACCGAGATGCCATACTTTGCCGAGTTTTTTATATTGTCGAGCGTTTTTGCCGAATACAAAAGAGTCTTTGTGGGTATGCAGCCCTCGTTGAGGCATACTCCGCCCAACGCGTTTTTTTCGAACAAAATTGTTTTTAAACCATTGGAGGAAGCTCTTTCTGCTGCCGTGTATCCGGCAGGCCCTCCGCCGATGATTGCGATGTCGTACAATGTCATGTCTTTTATTTAGTTACAAGTTATTATTTGCTTTCTCTCTCGTCCATTGCGAGATTTCTTTTCGTCATTGCGAAGGCGATACCCCGAAGTAATCTATTTATAATTAACACTTTGGATTGCTTCGCTTCACTCGCAATGACGGGAAATTTCCTATGGGATTCTCCTTTTTATTTTTCCTGCTTTTCTTTCTCTCGTCATTGCGAGGGTTTACCCGAAGCAATCCAGTTACTTCCTGCCGGATTACTTCGCTTCGCTCGCAATGACAGGGGTTACCATTCTTTTATTTCGTTCCATAAATCCTTCCATTCGGGATTTATTTGTTCTATCAATTTCAACTTTTTGGAACGGCTACCACCTTTAATTCGTTTTTCTTCGGCTATAGCTTCTTCTATCGATCCAAAAACGCTATAATACACCAGCATATTACATCCATATTTTGCAGTAAAACTTTGAGTATGTATACGTGTCTTATGTTCCTGAACACGCTCAATCAATCGTGAAGTAACACCAACATATAATGTTCCGTTTCGTTGATTAGTCATTATGTACACACAGCCTCCTCGTTCCATTAGTGTTTTATTTTTCTGGATTGCTTCACCACAAGCGGTTCGCAATGACGGGTTCTCCTTTTTCTTTTTCTGCTTTTCTCTCTCGTCCATTGCGAGCTTTCTTTTCGTCATTGCGAGGGCGATATCCCGAAGCAATCTATTTATAATTAACACTTTGGATTGCTTCGCTTCGCTCGCAATGACGGGAAATTTCCTATAAAGATAGTGTTTTACCTTAAGATAAGCGGAAAGCCTTTAACGAAATTAGAATAAACGCATGAAAATATTATTAAACTGGATTGCTTCGCTTCGCTCGCAATGACGGGGGTCTCCTTTCTTTAACATCAGGTAAATGTTTTCCGGTTCGGGAAAATGCTTTATCTTTGTGGGATAGGAACAAAATATCAAACAACATGAAGAAACTACTGTCTTTTGTACTGCTGCTGACTTTGTCGTATACTTTTTCGGCCTGTGGCGGCAGTGATGACGATGAACCCGAAAAATTTGTTTGGGGTGGGGACTGGAACGACCCGAATAGCCCAGGCTACAAACCCGAATACCATGGGAAGTACAATCCGATACAGGGATTGTGGAAACATTCTCAAGACTCGCAAATAGGCTATTATTTTTCAGAAGATTATATTGGCTACGATGTTGATTTTTATGTAAGTGGAGAATATACCAAGACTAAATATTCTAAATATGGAATTAATAAAGATGCATTTCGTTATGAAACATCAAGGACTTTCCGATATAAAATGAATAAGGATGATGATAACATTCTTTATTTGGCTTCACAAAATATGGATTTCCCTAGTGAAAATTGGCAGAAATATGTTAGAGTAAAGGAATAAAAGGAGAGAAGGAGCTATTTCAATAACTCCTTCTCTTTTTATATTATTTTTCGGATCAGTTTTAGCCTGCATTTTTTCTTGTTTAATGGATCGTAACCATCTGCTTCAGCAGCATAATAGAGGTCGCCGTTTAATTTTATCAGCGATTTATTCAGGTTAGCATATTCCTGCGCTGTCAGGTAACATTCAGCTATCGTATAATTATTATCGCTGTTTATCATCATCAAAAAGTAGTTCCTCAATATAGAATCCTGTTCATCTTTATAGTTGAGTGACATTTTCTGTTTGCCTTCGTAGCTATCAGAGACTTTGGCTGCTGATATGTCAATCTGGTCGCCTACAGTTAGAGGCAACAAGCCCGAAGGATACCACAATCGCTGAGCTTTATCATAAAATTCTTTGGTGCGGGTCTCTTCATAGTCATACTCGTTTCTCCATATGTCGTTATCTGTTATTACCGGAACCTCAGCTACCACTTCTTTGTTATCTTCGTTATATAATGTCTTGAACCAGTTATAAGAAAAATTTGAGGTTTGGCTTATTTTGGGTCCTCCTTCATTGTCGATATAATAAGTCCCTCCACCCTTGTCTCCCGAGTTTACTACTTTTATTATCTCTCCATCGTCATCTGTTGTTTCGTCCATAGTTTGGAAATATCCCTCTTCGCCTGTGTCTATGGTAAACCCTATTTCGTATACCGAAGGAAGATTCAATGATTCGCTTGTACACTGTTTTACGTCTATCTGGGTATCCAGGTCTATTAATGGAGCAGAACTATTGATAATATTGTTTTTCAGGTTGAGTTCAAAATTATTATTGTCTTTGCTGTTGAGATTTAGATTGAATGTTTTACAAAAGTTATCTATCCAATCGTTTATCTTTATTTCTGCCGGAAGAAATTTAACTAGGTCTAATTGAGTTGAATCGAATGTCGGCTTGTCATTCCAGTCCATAGGTTTATCACTGCTTCCATCGTTGCCAACAGTTAGCCAGCTTTTGTCGTGTCTGAAAGGGGTTATGGACAGCTCAAAATTAATTTTATGGCGCAGCCAGCCAAGCTGAGATTTATCTGTTCCATATACGTAGGCCCCCCCGTCTGATGTTGCTATGATGCTAAGGTTATCCCCCTTATCGAGCCATATGATCTGATTCATAGCGCCTATTGTTGCCGTGTCTATATGGTCGACAAGTTGAAAAGAATTTAAAAGATCTACTCTTAGTGTATTTGTACTACTCGTGTTGTCCCCTATCTTCTTCTTATATCCGGGGCTTGATGTCGCCGCAAAGGATCTGTCTGAAACATCATCACTCCAAGACTTTCCGCCTTTAATTGCCATGGGGTTGCAATTCTTTTTGTTTAATGGATTCTTATAGTCAGGCGTACTACTATTATACCCCCAGGCAAAGCCGCATAGCATATGTTTGTTTTGTTTTGGGTCTATGAAATTAACTTTTCCATTGTCTGGTAAAAATAATTCATTCGTTTCTCGGCTTTGATACTGATTATCTTTGTAAAAAGTGTTATCGTGCCTGGCCTCATTGAGGTCACTAAAGTTTCGCAATAATTTTACTTCAAAACGCCTGTTGGTTAAATTGAATGCAACAGGAACATCCATACTTGGGATAGGATGAAACACGCTATTCGGTTCCACAACTTTATAGAACTCTCCAGAATATGCATTATTTATTTCCTGACTCAAAGCTATTCCTGCATCGAGCCTGATCTTGTATAGCCCACTATATGGAATTGTAATTCCGGTTTGTCCGATATTTAGCCCATTGTCCGACAGGATATTTATGTTTGAATTAGAAGCATTAAAAAGATTTATTGCGTAGATCTTTGAATCTACCTCATTCATTGTGCCTCTTTTTTCTACGTCTTTTCCATCGTAGTTAGTCCAGTCACCTTTAAGAGCTATTTTGTTTGCGTTCCATGGCATTTCGTAGTTGTTACTGTTCTTGTAACTTACATAAAGGTTTTTTATTCGCTCGTCGGTCAAAGCTGTGCCTGTCAGATTGTATTTCGCACTTTTAAATAATTGCCTGAGCAAATGTACGCAGTTCACGGATGGGGGAAAGTCGTATAGATTAAACTTGACGGTTTTATCTAATACATTCTTTTTTGATGTACTCCCTTTTCCTTTTTGTAACAATTTATACAGCACCAGCGGAAATATACAAGGCGCATTCTCCCCGTATTTTTCTGTTTCGTATTTCCCTGTATTGTAGTCGGTGATGCTCTGTACCCCACTGAACGGTATCAGCCACTTCCCTGCCTGGTTCATCATTGTTTCTCCGAAAATGTCCTTTACCGTTTTGGGAGCAGGCACGCCCAGATTGCCGATGTAGGCATCGCGGGTGATTTGGCTCATGCGGAATTTGCCGTCGAATATAAGAATGCCGTCGATATAGAGGCGTACATTGTCGTACACCTTAAACTTGCCCTGCACCTCTTCCACATTGGTATAATTGAAAATCGCGTTGTTGACCGCAGTGGCGGGAAGGCTCATCTCGTACGACTTTTGCGCATCCTTTATGCTCAGTTCCGACGGCTTGATAAATACACGCTTAAGATAAATCCCCAGATTTTCGGGGTTGCCGATGTCGCACAAGCGACCGCCGATATATAATTCTATGTTCATATTTTTTTTTAGCTTTTAGCCCCTCCAACCTCCCCAAGGGGAGGCTTAAGAGAATGATTTATATTTTATTATTTTCCTGTCCGTTATCCCCTCCTTCGGAGGGGTTGGGGAGGCCCTATAATTGAATAACTTAATTCGTTGTTTCGCTCCATCAGCTTGTTGAGGCACACGTAGCGCTGAGCATCCACTGCATGGTTGAACCGGTCGACGGGCGTATTCGTTGCATTGCCCATAGCATCGGTCATCCAGCGATAGTTGCGGTACTCGTCGATGATGTTGGCACTGCGTTGCGTCACATGCTTGCAGTAGCGGTTGAGGATCGAAATACCCGTGTTGATGCTGTCGCGTCCCTTTTGTGCCGGCTCTACCTGCCAACCCATCGAGGCTATTTCGCGGATGCTTTTCGGCTCGGCGCTGTCGGCTATTATTGGCGTGGCTCCGGGTATTCCGCACGAAGATAGCAGGTTGGCTATCATGGGATTGTCGCACCCTTTTTCGTAGAGCAGCTCGTCAATCCACAGATCGCCGTTTGCCAACCGCACGTCCACTATTGCCGTGGGGTCGTTGGTGAAACCAAAGTCGATGCCTATCCAGCGTTTTTTGTATTGCTCCGGCATTTGTACTACAATATCCCAGTTCCGGATCACCACTCCCTGAAGCGAGCCTGTAAGCCCTTCGCCGTACACCTTCCACCAATCTTTGTCGTTCCGGTTCGACTCTATCTCTTTGATCTGCGCCGCCGACAAATACTCGTTGTCGCGGTATGTGGAGTGGATGAGGCGGGCATCGTTGCTTACAAGCACCTTTTCGTCGAGCCAAAATTCGTAGCAGGGGTTGCAGTCGAGAAAAACCGTTTCGGTAGTCCTGATGGCAAGCTGGCGGTACACTTCCCAGGCGATGTTGATGCATTCGTTTACATAAAGTATATCGCGGCTGGGGCCATGTACTTTGCCCGGATTGTCGGCCGAAAAGAACTCGATATACGAATTGTTTACCTTGTAAATCTTGTCGGTGGCGTTCCAGTTGCGGTCGCTCCACAGGTTGTCGTTGCTGAGTATTTCTTTGAAATCGCGGATGCAGCCTTTTTTGAGGTGAGGCATCGACTCGGATACGATGGAAATGACGCGTGGGCGTTCCGACAGGCGGGCAATGAGGTAAAGCAACTGTAACTGGCTGTAAGTCTTCGACGAACGGGTAGATCCTTTATTGACAATGTAACGGACACCTTCGTTGTAGGCTTCCAGATTTTTCAGGTAAACACTGGTAACGTTCATAGTTTTTAGCTTTTAGCTGATAGCTAATAATTATCTTTTGAAATAAAATCCGCTGTCGAATTCGTTTCCGGCATTGCCTTCGTTGATCACCTTGTTGCAGCAATCGCTTTCGGGACGCCAAAGAGGGTATGATGCAGTACACCGGCGCAGGAAGTCAACAAGTTGCCCTTTCAGTATGTCGGCATCGTTTTTTATCCATTGGCGAAGTTGTGCAAGGTCTTTGATGTCGATCCCTTTGCTGTTCTCACTTTCGCGGATGGTGATGCCCTTATTGACGATGGTTGCCCAATGGAACGGCAACGCCTGATAAACGGCGTAAAAGGATAAGGCGGGGGCGATCTTGAGAATCAGGCCGCTGTTTTCGGAGGTCAGGCTGTTGGCCTCGATTTGCTCTTTTAGTTCCGACATCAGAGGTTCGCCCAGCACAGGCTCGATGTGCAGTTCCTGCGCAATGCCGATGTACGGCACAAATTCGGTAATATCGGTGTTGGACGTTACTGGAGAATACTGTTTAAACAGGCTCTCGCTAATGAGTGGTAATTGTATCATTCGCTGGTTTTTTATTTGTTAATTATCTGTTTGTTATTGTATAGATAATTAAGCGGTGAACAGTTAACAGTGAACAGTTAACAGTTAACAGTTAACAGTGAACAGTGAACAGTCAGTAGTGTTCTTTGTACTTTTGATAGTTTCGTCATTGCGAGCGTAGCGAAGCAATCTAGTTGTATGTATCCTGGATTGCTTCGCTACGCTCGCAATGACGTGGTGACAATTAGA
>JAISES010000306.1 GCA_031263965.1 Prevotella sp.
ACAGGGGAGGAGAGATAGAGATCAACACAAACGACAGGGTCGGTATAATCAGATTAAGCGTTTCGAATTCAAATGTATATGTCGAACTTGATGCTTACGGAGGTGGAGGAACATACACAGGATCGCAGGTCGAAGTTTTTCTGAAAGCGGTAGTCGAAGTAGTCAGGCGTAATGGTTATGCGACCATATATGTAGATGGGAACGATGCTGGTAGATATGCACGGTTCGATCTTAATTTCTATATTGATATAGATGCCTATGTTAGCTACTAACATAGACGAAATGCAAGAAACAGACCGGTCTGCATTATCCCTCAGAAATAAATATATTCAGCTTAAGCGGATACTCGAAAGAAGCTGTAAAGATGTCACTACAGGTGAGTCTTTACAGTTTCCTTCTTTATTTTCGCGCCTTGTTTTTATCTCTCAAAAATACAAACTGCCCCAATTATTAGAATGGCGTTTGCAAAATATACGGATAAAGACAAACTTCCTGCTTCGTAACGAAAACAACTTAATTTCTCCATATCAGTACCGGCAAGCAAAAGAAACTTTAGAAGCCTTTCTATTATTTCTGCAAGATGGAACATGCGAACTCCTAACCGAAGAAGAGAAAACCTCACCTGTCGAAATACCATTAGACAGGATACGTGTTCAGGTGGTAGAATTAAACAAGGAAAAAGAAATCATTGTTTGCCAATCGGATATTTCGCCCGAGAACATACTGAACGTGAAGTATAACGTTTCGACTGTCAATGATATTTTCAATGAAACAATAGAACGATTGTGGATAGGAGCACAACTTAATCTGATAGATGTAAAGATTGATGAAAAAGGCTGCTGCATTCCGAAAATAATTGTCCTTGAACCGGATTATCTGATCGATGCCTCGGCTATGGCTGAATGTTTTCAATCCTATAGCAGTTCTTATCTTCATTATTTCCGCAGGAAGTTTGAACCAACGGCTAATACACATTATATATTGCTCGGTAATCTGGCTAACTTCTTTTTGGATGAGCTTATTTATGCAGGGGACGCTGCTAAGCTGACCTTTGAAGAATCGTTCCGGAAGTCGTTCCGGCTAATGCCTTTCGAATATTCATCCTGCCCCGAAATACAGGATAACATTGCGTTTCGCAACTTTATGGCAAAAGCCCGCAAACAATTTGAGAATATCAGGCGGGTTGTTCTAAACGATATGCCGGCAAACGGATTCAATATATCAGATTGTATTTTAGAACCTTCCTTCTTTTGCGAAAAGTATGGCTTTCAGGGACGGTTAGACTTACTTCAACTATCCAACGGCAAAACAGGTATAGACCGCATAATAGAATTGAAATCGGGGAAACCTCCTTATCCACGGGAAGATATAACGAAGATAGCACCCAATCATGAAACCCAGACAGTTATCTATCGCCTGATGGTTCAATCGGTGTTCAACAAGGATACACGGCATATTTATCCGACTATTTTATATTCTTCGGCTGACAATCCGGGCGGGAATCTACGTTTTGCTGCTGCTTACCGCCGGTTAGAAAAAGAAATAATTAACGCGCGCAATCTGATTATTGCTACAGAACACGATTTATACGCGGGCGATGTAGCCTCTGTTGAACAAATATTCCGGAAATTATTTGACTTGGATAACTACGGACAAGTTCCTCCGTTTTTTTCTGATAAGATAAATGAATTAAGGAAGATATTAGATAAAGCAACGGAATTGGAAAAAGCATATTTCTTCCGGTATGTGAGCTTTATTACCCGCGAACTATATTTGCAAAAAACAGGCGATGAAGGGTACGATTCTGCAATAAGTATTTCCTCTTTATGGAATACGGCATTTGAGGAGCGAAAAGATTCTTTAGAATTAATTGCCAATCTGGAGATAGAGAATATAGACGATAGCGGACGGGATATGACAATTCGTTTTCATCGCGATGATTCGGGCGATAGTGTCAATTTTCGAGAAGGAGAAATATGCATTTTATATCCGAAGCAAAACGACGACGATTCAATATTGACTAACCAGATACTGAAAGGAACAGTCGTAGAAATATCTGCGGCGCACGTTCTACTGAGATTCCGCTACAAACAAAAGAATCACAGTATTTTCAATCGTTACCGCTACTGGATAGTAGAGCACGATAAGCTCGATCACACTTACAATGCCATGTTTAAAAGCTTGTTTGCTTTTCTGGCCGCCCCTACAGGTAAAAAAGAATTACTATTAGGTTTAAAAGAACCCGTTTCGACTGTCGATCAGACTACTGTAAAAGGTTTATCTAAAGAGGATAAACAAAAAAACGTTATAAAGAAAGCTCTTGCTGCCGAAAACTATTTCCTCATCGTAGGCCCTCCCGGAACGGGAAAAACTTCCATATTTGCCCGTCAGTTAATAGAGCGGTTTTATGCAGATGAGAACATCAATATTCTTGTCATGGCATATACAAACCGTGCAGTCGATGAGCTTTGCGCGTCTATTTCCCAAGCTTTTTGTGAAGATGAAACTACTTGCGGAAAATATATCCGCATTGGCTCGGAGCTTTCGTGCGGAGAGGCGTATCGCCATCGCCTGCTACAAAATATATCGCATAACGCCAACAGCAGAAAAGACCTTTTAGAGGCAATCGGCTCTACACGCATTTTTGTTGGTACGCTCGCATCCATAACAGGTAAACCGGAATTATTCGGCCTGAAAAAATTTGATGTCGCTATCATAGATGAAGCATCTCAAATCTTGGAGCCGCAAATTATCGGATTATTGCCCTTGTTCGGTAAGTTTATTATGATCGGCGACCATAAACAGCTATCTACAATAACCTTACAAAACGAAAACAAATCGAAGGTATCGGAAGAAAAGCTTAATGCGATAGAACTTTACGATTGCCGAGAATCTCTATTCGAACGGTTGTTCCGCATCGCAAGTAAAAAAGAATGGATCCATGCTTACGACACATTAACGTATCACGGACGCATGCACGAAGATATAGCTATGCTTGTAAACGCTCCGTTCTATGGTAATATGTTGAAAGTTGCCACAGACAGGCAAAGCACGCCTCTGAGATATGAATCCTTCGATGATTCCGATAAATTCCAATCGCTGATAGCTGCCAGGCGGGTCGCTTTTATCCCTGTACGAACCATTGACAATTCTAATTTATCGAACAAGGTTAATTCGGCGGAAGCAGGTATTGTTGTATCCCTATCCAAGGCTTTATTTGATTTGCACAAAAGAAACGGAATAAACTTCGACACAAGCAGGACTCTCGGTATTATAACCCCTTACCGTAACCAGATCGCATTAATAAGACACAAACTGGAGGAAATGAACATTCCTGAATTTAAAAATATAATGGTAGATACTGTTGAGCGTTATCAGGGAAGCCAGCGCGACGTTATTATTTTATCTTTTTGTTTCAACAGACCTTATCAATTAGGATACTTCAGCAATATGAACCAGGAAGGCACTGTGGATCGCAAATTGAACGTTGCCCTAACGCGTGCCAGAGAACAATTGTTTTTAGTAGGAAATGATCATATTCTAAATTTAAATCCAATCTACAAGGAGGTTCTCAGGAAAGCAAATCATGATTTTTAGAAAAATATTTTTCGATAAAATTCAAACAGTTTCTAAGTAACTGTTAGGAATTTTACAATAAATTATTTTATGGACTATTTTTCGTGTTCTTTTAGGTTCTTTTCCGCGTCTTTTTGGGATTGTTACCTTATAATAGCCCGCTATTATGCAGGTAACAATCCCAAAAATCCATCAAAAAATAACTCTAAAAGTGTCTACGAAAAAATTCCTAACAGTTACTAAGTAATAAATCTTATAAATAAAAGAAAGCGGGTGTTATTGAAAGACTACACCCGCTTTTTCCAGTACTGCTAAAAAAAACCTAAAACCTATTCACCTAAATTATTTATCTCCTGTTTCTTTCACTTGATGCTAAACGGTAGCTACCGTTGGACGATGATCGTGTCGATTTAGTATCCTTATTCTGTGGCCTTACCGAGGGACGATTGCTTTCTTTATTCCTGTCAGGGCGGCTGTCGTCCTTGCGGTTATTATCATATTTTTTATCATTGCCTCTATTCCTGTCCGAATTGTTGTTTCCGTAGTTATTGTCACGGTTCGGGCGAACAGCATTACCATTGTAACGATTATCCCTGCGGTCGTAATTATAATTCTTATAATCATATTTATAATCGCGTTGAGATTTGCTCTTTGAGAACCATACTACCTTATTGCGGCGGCTGTCGTGATACCGGTTATCGCGGCTGTCGCGTATAACTACCTGATTGCGGTATCCTCTGTAACGGGCATAGTCCCTGTAGTGACTGCGATGGTATCGCCAAGGATCACTCATATTCAATACCACCTTATACATTCCATACAAATCGTAGTAGCGATAAGCATATGGAAGATAGCGAGCCGAGATCCAGCGCCCGCGATCGAAATAGTAAAACAACGACATATTTACATCGTAGTAGCAGTCAATGTCGGGAAGGTAATAATAGCTCGCATAGTCATATCCCACCGGGCCCCATGCCGGTTGGCGGCCTATATTGATGTTGATGCTTATATTCTGAGCTTCTACCGGATTATTAAAAGATGCTATTCCTATTAATAATGCAAATGCAACGATAAACTTTTTCATAACGATTCTGTATTAAAAAGGTGAATACTTTTTATTTTCATCTCTTTGTACTTTTGATATGATTCTTTCCAAAAAGATTAATCACAATCCATCTCTTTAAATTTTATTAACAACACAGAAGGGTTGCGTAAATCATAACACGCTAATAATAAAGTGTTTATCAATAATAAGCAAAGATTTTTTTAATATCTCGTCCATTCGGATTTAGCTGCAATCCTGATAGAAAAAGGCAGAATAATACAGATTATTCCGCCTTTTTATTATGATCCTGACATTGGATTAGATCCAACGTACATAAGCAAAGTCCATCCGGTGTGCCATATCCGGATGTTTAGGGAACACACGATAAGCAAAATTACACAGCCCCGGGATCTTCGCTACGGTCTTCAATTCGAAATAAACCTTCGAACCTTCTGTTTTAACCTGCTCGAACTCTGTAGAAGAGATAAATTTATTCACTTGCAGTTCGGCATCGTACTCAACAATTACACAGTCTACGCCCAGGCCGCCGGCTATATCTTTTTTGTCGATAACGAGTTCTATTTCTATCTTCTCGCCTTCAACAATGTGAGCATTTGCCAATTGCGATCCGTCAGCAATATTCTGTCCGTTAAAAGTAAAGCGGTCTACAGTAAACTTATCCCATTTGGCTGCTGTATCCTCTTTCCATGCTGCCAGTTCTTTGGCTTTAGCATAATTATTTGCAGTCACCAGTTTTGAACGTTTGGCTTCCAGGCTATAGAAATTCTTAATGTAATCGTCTATCATTCGCTTGGTAGTATATTCCGGTGCGATATTAGCTATCGAGTTCTTGACATACTGTATCCACTCAGGGGAATATCCCTTCGAGTTGCGGGCATAATAAAGAGGAAGTATATCGTTTTCGAATGTAGAGTATATTTCCATCGCATCCAGTTGATCCTGATACGCCTGGTTTGTATAAGTACGCTTATCGGTCAGTGCCCAGCCTGCATCTTTACGATAGCCTTCGTACCACCATCCGTCGAGAACCGAAAAGTTCAATACACCGTTCATTACGGCCTTTTCGCCCGATGTTCCCGAAGCCTCAAGCGGACGGGTAGGTGTATTCAGCCAGATGTCTACTCCCGAAATCAGACGTTTAGCCAGACGCATATCGTAGTTTTCAAGGAAGATGATCTTTCCGAGGAATTCAGGACGACGCGAGATTTCAACAATTTGCCTGATCAATCCTTGTCCGGCTCCATCGGCAGGGTGAGCCTTACCTGTGTAAAGGAACTGTACCGGATATTTCTCGTTGTTCACCAGTTTAGCCAGACGGTCGAGGTCGGAAAACAATAAGTGAGCGCGCTTATATGTGGCAAAACGGCGGCCAAACCCTACAAGCAATGCGTCGGGGTTGATCCGGTCTACTACAGACATGATAGCCGACGGCGCTTTCTGGTTTTTGATCCAGCCCTCTTTCATTTGTTCGCGAACGTAATTTATCAGACGTTTCTTCATCGCCATGCGAAGTTTCCATATCTGTTCGTCCGGAACGCTGTGTATCTTAGACCATATATCGTGATTCGACTGATCGTCGTAGAAACTCTTGTCGAATGTTTTTTCGTACAATTCTTTCATTTCCTTGGCTGTCCATGTCGGTAAATGCACACCGTTTGTAACATGTCCTACATGCAGTTCTTCGTGGAAATAACCCGGCCATACCGGTTGGAACATTTTACGCGATACTATTCCGTGCAGATAGCTCACCCCATTAGCCTCGAGGCAAGTGTTCAGTGCAAATACGCTCATACTGAACTTCTCGTTACTACCCGGGTGCTCACGTCCCATATCGACAAAGTCTTGCCACGAAATTCCCAAACGGGCGGGATAGTTGCCCATGTACTTGCCTAACAGTCCTTCGTCGAAATAGTCGTGTCCCGCAGGAACCGGAGTATGCACAGTATACAAACCGGATGCGCGCACTACTTCGAGCGCCTGATTGAATGTGAGCCCTTCACCTTCTATAAGGTCAAGTAAACGCTGTACATTGATTAGCGCGGCATGACCCTCGTTGCAGTGATATATTTCTTTTTTAATACCTAATTTGTTAAGCAACAAGATACCGCCGATGCCGAGCAGATACTCTTGTTTCAAACGGTTTTCCCAGTCTCCGCCATATAGCTGATGCGTAATGGGGCGATCCCATTCGCTATTCAGTTCCATATCGGTATCGAGTAAATATAAGCTTATACGGCCTACATTTACTTTCCATATGTTTGCATATATATCGCGGTCGTGGAAAGGAACAGCCAGAATCATCTGGTTTCCGTCCTCATTCAGTACCGGTTCGATAGGCAGTTCGTTGAAATTCTGGGACTCATAGTTCGCCACTTGCTGTCCGTCGGGAGAGATAGATTGTGTAAAGTATCCATAACGGTACAGGAAACCTACTCCCGCAAGATCGACGTAGCTGTCGCTGGCTTCTTTCAGATAATCGCCTGCCAAAACGCCCAAACCTCCGGAATATATCTTCAGGACAGAGGTAAAACCATATTCCATACTGAAGTATGCGACTGATGGTTTTGCCGTATCGTATTTTTTAGACATATATGACTCGAAATTCTTAACAACGCTTTTTACCTTACTAAGCAAATCTGCATCTTTAAGAATCTCTTCTATTCTTTCGTAAGAGAGTTTTTTTAAAAGAATAACAGGATTATGCGCAGATTGGCTCCACAACCGGGAATCTAATGCTGCAAAAAGGTCCATTGCTTCATTGTTCCATACCCACCACAAGTTACGTGATAGTTTTTCCAATGGCAACAGCTCCTTCGGTAGATTAACTTGCGTATATGTACTTCTCCAACTTGGAGTGTTCGAATTACTCGCTTTGATTCTCATAATTTTATTTTTATTCTATAATAGACTAGTCTTGAATGTAGGCTGCAAATATAACTAATTTAAAGGTTTCTTTATCTGTATTTTGTAAAATAGATTACCGCAACAAATGCAAACGATTGCAAGTTACGAGTTAAAAGTTGTAGGTTTTAAGCACTTACTACTTACTACTTACTACTTACTACATTCCCCCTTTCATTGGCCTCATCAAGTGCTTGCGCATAAGCGTCCTGGTAATAAGCAAAGAAGTGCGCCCAATCGGCCAGAGAGGCTCTGTCCAGAGCAGCTTGCCGCAGCAGGCGCTCTTGTCCGGCGCTTTTAGTTGTCATTTCAAATACGAGGTTGCAAATATCCTCCGACACTTCTATAAAGTTGTAGTCATCCCGCGTAACTACCTCAGCACCATCGTCCATTCCGCGTTCATCCCCCATCTTACGCATCCAAAGTCCAAATCCGGCCAAAGACGTGGTAATAGTAGGCACCGAAAAGGCGATACTCTCGTGAGGAGTATAGCCCCAAGGCTCATAATAGGACGGGAAAACGGAGACATCCATACCTATCAGCAGATCGTAGTATGGGACATCGAATATACCATCGTTTCCATTGAGGTAAGACGGTACGAATATGATTTTCACCTTATCTTCTTTCCGGTTTTCCATATTCAGGTAACGTATCTGGTTCAATATCGGATCGTTATCCATATTACGCAACCAGTGAGTCACATGCGGATGGCTAAGCGGAGTATCCGGTGTTTTCTTATGTCTAAGCCGCTCTTGCAGATCTATACGGGCTGTATCTATCCATGCCGGTACGGTAACGAAAGCAATAACTTCTTTTTCCAATTGTTTTATGCGTTCCAACCGGCTCATGGCATCTATAAAAACATCGATACCCTTATTCCGGTATTCGTAACG
>JAISES010000382.1 GCA_031263965.1 Prevotella sp.
AATTCATGGATAAAATCAATGGCTTCATCCGTTGTTATTTCATCATCTACAATTGTTGCGGTTAGTTCGGTAAACCGAGCGCCTACTTCAGCCAAAGTTAAGATCCTTTGCAGGTATTCGGAATTATCCACCTGTGCGATTTGGTGTATACGGCGTGTTTTCCGGTAAAAATATTCCATATACCGCAGATAGTTTCCCACAGAATACAAACTGTTATTGGGATAATAACACAACTGTCCGCGTATGTTCCTGTTTTTTTCAATTTGCTGTGTCAACGCACAGATGTAATTCATGTCTAACCGTGTGTTTCTCTTGTAATTACCCTGTTCTGCCATTTGTATTTCTGTACGTTCCCCAATGTTTCCTATTGAGCATCCGGCAAAAAGCCCGAACGGAGTAGGACGGGTACAGGCACGCTGGTAGTAACGGTAAACAGAATATTGCGCCTTATCAGTGCCTTTGTCCATGCCTTCGCTCAAGTCGGACGTGGCTATTTGCAGCATTTCCCTGAAAACAGACTCATGTTGCTTTGTCTCAAAATCCGGCAAAGCAAAAAAAGAAAAAGAGGGAGTTCGGAAAAGGAAAGTTCCTAAAAAATTATACATAAGATGGTTTTCATTTTTTCGAAATCATTTTTAATATAGACCTGTCTGGTTTTGAAAACCAGACAGGTCTCACCTCTTTGAATCGTCAACCTGCATGTGATACAATAACATGTATTACTATTTGCATACTAAAGTATATTCTTGAGTATCATATTGACAATCACATTCATTAATGCAAGTATTTGTGTCACATGGACTTGTGCCCCCACATTCAACTCCAAGGGTTGGAGTATTATCGTACCCACCCCACAGACAATTCATTTGGTTATCACTTACTCTTGTGACAACCTCTTTGTTTAACGTCAACCTTTTTAACACTTTAGGCATAAAACAAATATTAAAAATATTCTACTCTTTTCAGAATGATTTTGATAAAGACCTGTCAAATTCTAAACACCTGACAGGTCTTACTTCTAGAATCGTCAATATATACGCGACATGGCACTACCTGCCATTACACGTATCTGCCCATCCGCAGGTTTCAGCATCACACCCACTTCCAGCTTGAGAATGGTTGGGGCAGTCATTTATCCCTGTATCTGGACAATGATAACAAACGGTTTGATCCATTGTAACACATGCAATGCACTCCGTTTTAACATAAACAGTACATGCATTATCACTATCGCCGTACCCACCCCGAAGACGATTCATCTGGTTATCGGTTATTCTTGCGACAACCTCTTTGTTCAATACTAACTTTTTTAATTTCATAATGAAAAAAAAATTAAATTACCCTACTCTTAAGATTTTCGGTTCCTCTATTATCTAATGTAAATACACCCAAAAGAGCATATTCATACCATGAATAATCAAAATTTTCAAATGACAAACATATTCCGCAAAGACCTTCCAAAATAGACAAATCTGTTTTTCTATTTTGAGTATGTCGGTCAATGTTAAAGAAATCATGCCGAACAAGCAATCCGGATGTATAGTCAGACCACAAATCCATTGCCTTTTCAAATCCTTTTGACGGAAAACATTCATCAAGCAGCCTGAACATGAGATAGTTTCCGGAAGTTCCCGATATAAAGCAGGAATCCCGGATCATTGTATCTTTCAGAGTATCTCTTTTCATTGCGTTGATTGCAATACTTAAGGCCTCCTGTTCCAAAGCCTTGTCATTGTTTACAATGGATGTGCCCAACAATTGAAGCGACAATGCCAGCTCGCCATAAGTCCAGCACATCCTGCAAGGATAATCCCGATGGTAAAGAGCCGGAAAATATCTGTTTTTTGTTTCCTGCAATTTACCGAATATGATTTGTAGTATTTTTTTCCTTATTTCTACAGATTCTTTTACCAAGCATCCCTTTTGTATCAAACAGTTCATTACCGAAAGAACTCCAAGAATACCAGCATGGAGACCTAAATTAGTGCTTTCATTATATTTTACGGATAACAAACTGTAATTCCCATTTTTGTCTTTGATGATATTCATTTTCAAATAATCTAAAAAATCTTTATAACAAGATGGATGATCCAAAGCAAGTAAATGACCTATTGCTCCGGTATGATAATCCCAGTTATGAATAGATAACGAAGTTTTGAATTGATGAACAGTTCCATTTTCTAATAATTCAATGTTGCTATCGGAAAAATCAATCACTTCAAGTTTTTTGAGATATTTTAATAGCCAAAGTACTCCGGAAGAACCGGTTATGATGTCACTTGTTGGGTATTCTTTTACATTGATTAAACTATTAAGAGATTTTTTAATAACAGCATAATATTTTTGATCGCCAGACTGTTTATATTTGTTGGCAAATAACACACATAAACCTATATTATCCGATAATGAGAACTCATAATCGGAGTCAATCAAAGAATCAATACGATCATATACTTTACTTAACGTGTCGTTTTTCATTGCTTATGACAATAATAACATTTCATCCCACTCTTGTTGATCATCCTCTAAATAAGACAAGAGTACAAGTCCTATACCGGATATTCCCGTTAAAAGGGAATAATCGCACTTCCAACAATCCTTCACAAATGTCCTGTATCCGGCCAGACCATCTTCATGGCTCGAAAAATCTAATGTTTGATTGATCCAAAAAAGGGCTGTATCTTTAAATTCATCACGTTGGGTTTCAAAAAACATTCTGCGATATGTCATCGCTATCCCGGCGCTTCCATGGCAAATCCCGGCATCAATGGCATAACTATCATGATAAGTTCGACGCTGTGTAGATTGAAGAAGAATTTCGAGTCCTTTCTCTTTCCATTCCATTTTTTCCAAGGCTTTTCCGGCTTGCCACAACGCCAGTCCAATTCCCAAATCGCCATAACACCATGCCATACGGCTTTTTGAAACTGATTCCGGTAAATTTTTGATTATGAAATTTGGGAAAAAAGAACCGAATTGCACAGAATCCTTTTGTTGTGATAACACATACCTCACGGCACCGGATAACATTTCCCGGATTTCTTCGTCGGACATGCCGATTCTAACAACACGGGACAGGAAAATGATGATACTGGAAATTCCGTGGCACAACGAGAGGTTATACCCTATAAGGTTTTTTTCATGATCAATAACTGACTCCCATTTGAAAATTTGATGAATTTTATCTTTTTCTGCTGTATCATACAAAAAATCTATCAATTCCCGTATGTATTCGGGGTTGGTTCTTCTTTTAAGAAAGTATAACCCAACTCCCAAAGCGCCATGCATGAAGTCGTAATTCATCTGCCGAATATCCCATCTCATTTTAGAGACAATATAATTCTCTAAAAGCGGCTGAACATCACTAATATCCAAATCTATAATAGATTGCTCACGCAAAAAATCAAACAAATACAATATTCCTGAAAGTCCTGAACAAAAGGTATGTTGGTTTTCTTTTTCCGCAAATTGCTCCATCAATTTCACAGCATATTGTTCTGTCAATAAAGCATGTTTTTCACTTTGGGAATATCTCGAATAATAAAGCAAAAATAATAGACGACCAAACTCCCCGGAATACAAACCAAAAGAATCCCATTCTGTTTTTTGAACCTTGTCAAAAATACATTCGGCTATTAGGTCTACTTTTTGTTTGATAACGGATTCAGTCATTGTATTCTTGTATTATGCTATAAAAAAGTAGGCCATCATACCGGCAATTAACCCGATATTTTCCGAAAGTTCGGATGTCATCAACTCCTTGTGGATGTTCTCGATGACCTGTATGTATTTTGAACTTGCGCCCATTGGTTTGTCAGGTTTACTTGCATGTTCTTTTACTGCCGTCCCTTTTTTGTCAACATTGCTACTGAATAATACGCAGCAAATGTATACACATTTATTTTCAAAATATACAGTACAGATGTACTCAATTTTTAGAAAAAGCAAAATATTTTTTAAAATGGAGAACATGGGGTGAAACAAATTCAAGCAGACATGCTTATATGCGCCTGTGTACCGTCAATCTGTCATATAAGACTGTGGTTTGTGGCGTAAATGACAGATGCCATCAGGTTGGTGGTACCCAGTTTCCTGTAAATGTTACTCTCATGGTTGCGCAACGACTGGTGATTAATGCAGAGCATATCGGCGATTTCATGGCCGACTTTCCCATGTCGCGCCAGGTTGAGTATTTCCTTCTCGCGCGGTGTGAGCTTGATTGCCCGGCATGAACGCCATTTTCCGTTTTCAAATGAATACCTGTACAACTCGCCGTTGTCAAATTTTGCCATCAGATTACCGGGTGTATCTACTACCGCAGCGGATACTTTACAAGCCGCTATCCGTATTTTACCTTCAGGGGTATACAATGGAGTCAGTTTATGGTCAATCATCAACGGTTGCCGCGTATTGACTATCCTGATGTTGAACTTGATGTATTTCAGTTTCCGGGGAGATTCCAGCCCGGACAGGTATTCGAGCGACACTTGGTGTATGCGGACAAGCAGTTTGAAGTCGTCCCCGTAGATGACTTTCGGATAGAAATCGTAGCTCAGTTCCAATGCTTCGGCTACCGTATGACCGCACAAAAGCATGATCCGCGGCGAAACATATATAAATTTCCGCCGGTAAAAGTCGATCACATACATGTCATCCGTGAGGTTCGAGAAGGCTTCAAGCATTTGTATGTCGATTTCATGGTTTTCGCAGGAATTAGTTTGCGGCAAATACTGCTTCACCGATTCGAAAAAAAGC
>JAISES010000446.1 GCA_031263965.1 Prevotella sp.
ACTCCGTACGCCCCTGCCCCCACACACCGGACAACTGAAAAAACGCACCAAGCACCATAACAAAACAAATCCTTCTCATAAGCCATATTATTAAGTGGTTCCATGTAGTGGCAAAAGTAATAAAATAAAATCAGAGATTAGAGATTAAGGCAATAACCTTCCCGTAAATCATATTTTCGTTTCCTTTCCTGGCAAAGAAAATATCTATCCGGTTAATACGGAAACCCTTTAGTTTTTTATTTTAATAAAATTTAAACAGACTCTTAGGAAGAATAAGAATTTCCGATTATTTTTGTAACATTAACACCGGATATAAAACTTAAACTTTGAATAAAAAAAGGATAAAAGTATTTTGGCATCAAATAATAAACCTAAGTTGGATAAGAGTTTATTGGAAGCGATAAGCAAAGACGACCCCAATGCTTTTGATTCGCTTTTTACTGCCTATTATCCCAAAATAAAGACTTTTCTGGCAGGTTTCCTCGACTCTAAAGAAGAAGCGGAAGATTTGGCACAGGATGTTTTTGTCAAGTTGTGGCAAAATCGTTCTATCTTAATTTATGTGGAAAACTTGAATGCTTACCTCTACCGTATGGCTAAAAATACGCTTTTTGATTATATCGAGAAGTCAAACAAAATTTATTATTCTAATAACATTACCGCCATCTTTGATATTCCAACGAAAGAAACATTGGAAGAACTTCTTTTTGCCGAAGAATTAAATAAATTGATAGATATCGTTATCGATAAAATGCCAACACAACGAAAAAACGTATTTATTATGAGTCGCAAAGAAGGACTTTTGAACGATGAAATCGCCACACGTTTGAATATAAGCAAAAGGACAGTAGAAACTCATATTTCAGCAGCATTGACTGATATTCGTAAAATCATTCCACTTCTTTTATTGTTTTTTTAAAACAGGCTACGTGTATTTTCTTTTTTCTCCGTCATATTATAAAACGGAAAAGAATGGGAATGGACAACACATATAAAATCCTGCAACGATTAGTTGATTTTACAGTACCTAAAGAACATCGCCGGACTGTCAGAGAATGGTTGATCGATGATAAAGACCGAAAAGAAAAAGAAGAAGCCTTATATCAAATATGGTCTGATACACTATCAAAGCAAGAGATTTCTATCGAAGAACCATTAAAAAACACTTGGGAAAAGATCGGAAAATCAGAGCGTAAGTTTAACCGCAGGTTGTTTATAAAAAGAGTGCTACGCTACGTGGCTATTATATTGTTACCCATCATTTCCGGAGTTACGGTATGGAAATTATCTGAAAAAAGCTATTTTGTACCGGAGATGATAGAATGCTATGTCCCGAATGGAGAACAGCGAACGCTAACTCTTCCCGATGGCTCCCTGATACACATAAATGCCGGTTCACTTCTGATTTACCCTTCTCAATTTACAGCATCTAAACGCCAGGTTTATTTGTCGGGAGAGGCCAACTTCTTTGTTGAAAGTAATCCGGAAAAGCCATTTATTGTTCGTACGGGAGAACTAAATGTGGAAGCGCTTGGAACCAAGTTCAACATAGAGTCATATCCGGGAAGTGGTGTAATTACCACAACCCTGGAACATGGTTCCGTCAAAATTTATAAAGAAGAAAAACCCGAAAATGCAATATTGATGAAACCTTATGAACAGGTTTGTTTTTTTGTTAATGAAAACCGCTTTGTAACAAATCTTGTAGAATCTTCGGATTATTCGGCCTGGACGAAAGGCGAGCTCAGATTTATAAATAAATCATTAGATGTAATCTTGTTCACACTGGAACGGAAATACGATGTGAGGTTCCTCGTGGATACAAAGATCAAAGGTTCGGATTTATATACTATGAAGTTCAAAGCCCATGAGACAATTGATGATGCTCTTTATGTATTAAGCGAGATATTAGGTTCGATTACCTATCATAAAGAAGGGCAAACCGTCCGTATAAATGTAAAAAGTAAGGAGGTGCCCCGATAAAAAAGGATGCCGGAAAGATATCCTAAACCACTTCCCGGCATCTGAAACCAACCCTAATACATTATAGCTCGCAGGCTATTTAGAGTTAATAAACTTTTTAAATTAATCTGATGCACAAAGATATGAAAAAAATATTCATGCAGGCTTTGCCTGTATCCAAAAATAAGCATAAAATCATACTATTTACCTTATTTATTTGTTCGGTTTTTACGGGAAAAGCACAAAATCAAAATATAAACTTACCTAAAGAAGCAATTACAATTCAACAAATTTTTCAGGAAATAGAAAAGCAAACAGATATGTCCGTCGATTATAATCAAAGCCGTTTGGACGTTACCAGGCAAATTACTCTTTCATCTGCAAAGATTTTACTTTCGACAGTCTTGGATGAAGTTCTGGAAAAATCCGGCCTAACCTATAGTATAGACAGAGGACATATTATCATCAAACAAGGCACTGCCTCCTCATTAGCGTCCGCCACTCAACAAAAGAAAACAGTAACGGGGAAAATTATTGATAATGATGGAGAAGCTGTAATAGGAGCTAACGTCGTTGAAAAAGGAACAACAAACGGAATCATAACCGACATGGATGGTAAATTTTCATTATCGGTTTCCGATAATGCTACGTTAGAAATCACATATATCGGATATTTAACTCAAAATATCCCTGTCGGAAATCAAACAAATCTATTTATCACATTAAAAGAAGATGCTCAGGCAATTGACGAAGTAGTGGTTGTAGGTTATGGCGTACAAAAGAAAGTAAACTTGACCGGAGCTGTTACTCAGGTAACATCAAAAGTGTTGGAGAACAGAGCAATTACTAATCTATCACAGGGATTGCAAGGTGTCATTCCAAACCTGAATGTAACATTCGACGGTGGAAGCCCGGGAAGTGACCCAATCCTAAATATCCGTGGGGTAGCCACTATCCGCAGTAATGACAACAGCGAACCATTGATTCTCGTTGATGGTGTACAGATGAGATTAAATATGCTTAATCCGGAAGATATAGAAAGTATTTCCGTATTAAAAGATGCTGCTTCTGCCGCCATTTACGGAGCCAGAGGCGCTTTTGGTGTTATTCTTATTACCACAAAATCCGGTAAAAAGGAAAGAAAGCCTACAATTGACTATTCCGGTAGCATACAATTAAATACACACACATATTTACCTGACCTTTTGAGCGCTGTAGACTATATGGAAGCATCAAACGAGTCTTCATTCAATAATACGGATAGTTATAAGTATAATGAAGACCAGGTCAGGTGGGTGAAAGAATACAACGCTGATCCGCTAAACAATCCTGTTTATCATATGCTGGACGATGGGAAAATCTTCTGGAACGGAGGTAATAATAATTACAAACAAATGTTACAAAAATGGGCGCCCATACATAAGCATACGCTAAGCATAAACGGAGGTGGCGAGCAAATAAACTTTTATGCATCAATCGGATATATGGGACAGGAAGGGATGTTTAAAGATCATACCGATAAATTTGACAGATACAACTTTCTGGCAAATATAAATGCAAACATAACCGGTAATTTCCGTTTAGGCTTTAAAGCCTCTTATTCACAAACAGTATATGATGAACCACATAGATATACAGGAAAAGGTTCAAGTTGGTGTGAACAGATGACCCGGGGAGAACCTCAAATATTGTTTCC